>JBLNAU010000277.1:0-3470 GCA_050259515.1 Syntrophothermus sp. | reverse complement strand
CCCAGCTCTATCTGGATTTCCGGGCCAGCTTCAATGAAGCCCTGCTTTACGCGGCATTGGCAGCAACAGTGGTTGCAATGTTCCTGAGTTTGTATTTGAGTCGGAATGTGGTTGCCCCGGTGCAGGCCATGTCCCTGGCCTCCCAGCGCATTGCGGATGGCCGCTATGATGAACGGGTACAGGTGCGCGGTGGAGATGAGCTTGCCCTGCTGGCCATGCATTTTAACCAGATGGCCGAAAAGTTGAGCCAGGTCGAATCGATGCGCCGGCAGTTGATCGGCGACGTCAGCCATGAGCTGCGCACGCCTCTCACGGCGATCAAGGGCTCCATGGAAGGTCTGATCGATGGGGTTTTGCCGGCCACACCGGATACCTTCGAGCAAATCCATTCCGAGGCAGATCGACTTAATCGCCTGGTGGATGACCTGCAGGAGCTGAGCCGTGTGGAAGCTCGAGCTTATGAGCTGGAACTGCGCCCCGTGGACATCCCCACGATAGTACGGACCGTTACCAGGCGGCTTGCCCCTCAATTCGAAGCAAAGCATATTTCTCTGAACATGGATCTGGCTCCCGATCTTCCAAAAGTGCTCGCCGATGAAGGCCGCATTGTCCAGGTATTGACCAACCTGGTCGGGAACGCGCTTCAGTACACTCCACAGAATGGCGTTGTGGGGATCATGACCCAAAAGATTGAACATGCTATTCAGATCTCCGTTCGAGATAACGGCGCGGGCATCCCAGGAGAACACCTGCCTCACATCTTCGACCGCTTCTACCGCGTCGACAAATCACGCTCACGCCATGCCGGCGGGGGAAGTGGAATTGGTCTCACCATCGCCAAAGCCCTGGTCGAAGCTCATGGAGGACGCATCTGGGCAGAATCGAACGGCGAGGACACGGGAAGCACTTTTACAATCACGCTGCCGGCTTCGGGATGAGACGATCCTGTACATGTCCATTGGTTTCGTTATTGATTAAGAATGGTATTAGTGATCCGGCAAAATAGTAAAGGAATGGGAAGAGCAGGCGTCAATAAAAATTGGCAACTGTTTTTAATTCCACCCACTTAACGAGGAAAATTTATGAGTTCAAAAGCAATCCGGCAGCAGAGGCGAGAAAAACAGCAAAGACAGAAAGTGATCTCCAACCTGGTCTGGATCGGAGTCGGAGTAGTCGTTATGGCCGCGATCGGGTATTTGATCTCCCGGACCGCCCGGCCTGCGATGGGTGAATCTTTTCCGATCATGACCAGTTCTCCGCATATCGAAACGGATTCCGACCCAGGACAGTACAATTCTGACCCTCCCACCTCCGGGAAGCATTATGCCAACGAGGCAAATGCCGGATTTTATGATGAGAATATCTATAAGTATCCTGCCGGATATCTGGTTCATAATCTCGAGCATGGATATGTTATTTTCTGGTACAACTGTAATCTGCTTGATGAAGCAGGCTGCTCGGAACTGAAGTCACAAATCAAGTCGGTCATGGATGAGCTGGGAGGCACGAAGCTGATTGCCTATCCCTGGCCATCGATCAATGTTCCGCTTGTGATGACCTCCTGGGGGCGTCTGCAGCGCTTTGAAAAGTTCGATGCCAACCAGGCGAAGGCCTTTTACCGTGCCAACCTCAACAATTCGCCGGAACCGGATGCACCCTAAAGGATAGAAATGTCTGCTCTCTCAACCAACCCACGGTCAAAACCGGTTAGCTCCTTCCCCCAATGGATTGGGAGTCATTGGATTGAGATCTTCCTGGTCGTTTACGGGCTGTGGGTGTTCGTCCCTTTTCTTGCGCCGGTCTTTATGGAGCTCGGTTGGGCCGGCCCTGGAAAGGTGGTTTATTTCATCTATTCCTTCTTTTGCCACCAGCTCCCGGAGCGGTCCTTTTTCCTGTTCGGTCAAAAGGCCATGTATTCCCTGCGTGAGATCCAGTCCGTTTGGCAGAATACCGATAACCCCATGATTTTGCGCAGGTTTACCGGCAACCCGGCGATGGGCTGGAAGATTGCCTGGTCGGACCGGATGATCTCCTATTATACGAGTGTCTGGCTGTTTGCCTTGCTGTGGTATCCATTCAGGCGAAAGATCAAGCCATTGCCATGGTGGGGCTTTATACTCCTTCTTCTGCCCATGGCTCTGGACGGCGGAACACATATGATCAGCGACCTGGCGGGCATCGGTCAGGGATTTCGGGATACCAACCAGTGGCTCGCTGTCCTGACCAACAATGCATTGCCAGCCTCGTTCTATGTGGGCGATGCCCTCGGATCCTTCAACTCGATCATGCGTTTGATTACTGGCGTGTTGGCAGGGCTTGGGATCGTCTGGCTGGCATTCCCCTACATCTACCAGACGCAAGCTTATAATCAGGTGGATGAATCAGTGCATCCCTGAATCGATCCAACCCCTGCTCGAAGATTATCTCCAGCAACTGGGACAGCATCTTCCGGATCTGATCTTCAGTTTCTATATTGTTGGCTCGATATCCCTGGGGGAATATAACGATCATTTCAGTGATATCGATTTCATAACCGTTCTCCATCGCGGACTGCATTCCAGCGAAATCAGGAAACTACAGGGTCTTCACCAAACCCTTAAAAGGAAATACCCTGCCCAGGAACTATCGGGAAGTTATTTTCAGACCTGTGATTTAGGCAGGCTCGATGGATTTCTTGAGCCCCATCCAAGGTATCATGACGGTAGATTCGATCCACATGGCCCGGGGAAAGTGAACCTGGTGACCTGGTGGGAGCTCAAGCATTATGGCATCCCCGTGGTGGGTGACGGTCCTCAATCTTTACCATTCACTGTGGACTGGGAACTTCTCCTTAAATCAATGAAGGTAAATTTAAACACCTATTGGAGAAGCTGGACAACCCGGCCAAAGCGGATCCTCATTTTGTATTCGGATTGGGGAATTCAATGGGCGGTGACAGGGGTTCTTCGCCAGTTCTATAGCTTCAGAGAAAATACCCTTACAACAAAAATAAAAGCAGCCAGATATGCCCTGGATCATGTGCCGGAGCGCTGGCATCCAATCATCCAGGAAGCCATTAATATACGGGAGAACCGAGATAGATCTCTGTACAGGTTTCGGACGACAAGAATGCTGGAAGCAGTCAGGTTCTTGAAATATATGATCCAGACTTGCAACTCGAGTTATTCAATCAGGATTCACACTCCATAGAATAAAAACAGCAGCGCATTCCTACGCTGCTGTTCGAGGGGGATACATGGATTGCACAGGCTCTTTAGCGGCCGTATTTTTCCCGCAGCTCCTGGGCAGCGGCATTCAGCTCTTTTGCATTTCGCTGGATCTTTTTGATAGCTGCCACTGCGTCGTCCACACCTTTTGGGCCGCAGCGGAATACATTTTCATCAAGCCAGACTGCCTCATGCTCGCAGGCGCGCTCTGCGGCTGGAAGTCTCATCTTCTGAAAGTCGAAATATTCAGGGAAGGCATTTGGC
>JBLNAU010000276.1:0-8948 GCA_050259515.1 Syntrophothermus sp. | reverse complement strand
GTAATTTTTTCCAGCTGCCAGTGAAGTACAACGTTGACCACCAACAGGATGGCCAGTGGTACCAGGGTGCCTGCCTCTCGCATAGATGGCTTTTCAGCCAGGGAAACCGCGTACATGGCCCCGATCACCAGGGTCATGAACCACAGGAATAGACGCGGGTCTCGTTCCACTTTTGGAGCTTGGGAGGATGGGCTGGTCTGCATGGCACCCAAATTGTATACCAGATTGCAGATCGCACCATTGGCCGTGCGTACAGTGTACGAAAGGACAGGGTCTGTTCTCCCGAAAGCTCAATTGTGCGGCAACCCCGCCGTCCATATACTGGAGACAGATCAACAACCTGTCCACACGGATAGGATCATCCTAAACAGATGACGGAAGCCTGTTGAAAAGAAATCCGTATACTGTAAGTGCGAAAAGAGGACACAATGAACAATAACCTGCTTAGAACCATCTTCAACGGTATCGCCCTGGCGATGGGAGTTGCCATCGTGGTATTGAATATCGTCAATCCACCAACATTGACAGCCGCGACCTCAATGCTTGGGATCGGCCTGGCTGCACTGGGACTCGCCGGGCTGCAGAAAGACCAAAGGGAATGAAATTACGAGTGGGTAAGCCAAGTAAGGAGACTTTATGAACGACAGCGCCATCAGTGTTCAGAATTTACAAAAATCCTTCGGAGAAAATCAGGCTGTGCAGGGAATCAGCTTTGAAGTGGCTCAAGGTGAGATCTTCAGCCTGCTGGGCCCCAACGGTGCCGGAAAGACGACCACAATTTCCATGCTCTCCTGCCTGCTGCGCCCGGATGCGGGTGACGCGCGAGTGATGGGTCATTCCATCCGCACGGATGATATGGGGGTCAAATCCGTGCTGGGTGTGGTGCCGCAGGAGCTGGCGTTATACGAGGACCTGACCGCCCGGGAGAACCTGACATTCTGGGGAAAAATGTATGGACTGCGCGGATCCGCTCTGAAGTCCCGCGTAAGCGAGGTGCTGGATGTGATCGGCCTGAGCGACCGGTCCAACGAGCGCGTGGGCAAATATTCAGGCGGGATGAAGCGCCGTGTCAACATCGGTGTGGCGCTTCTACACAGGCCCAAAGTCATTTACATGGATGAGCCAACCGTTGGTATCGATCCCCAGTCGCGCCGCAACATTCTCGACAGTGTGGTGGCTCTGAAGGACCAGGGTATGACCGTGTTGTACACCACGCATTACATGGAGGAGGCGCAGGAGCTTTCAGACCATATTGCCATAGTAGACCACGGCAGGCTGATCGCCTGTGGCACGAATGAGGAGCTGGTAAAGCTGGTGGGCGAGCAAACCCGCATCGACCTGACTGTCAATGTGGATCCCAACAGGATTGCGGAAGCCTGGCGCACCATTCCAGGAGCGGAACACGTCACGGTGGAGGACGAGAGGATTACTGTGCTGGTGGATGACAGTAATGTGGTGCTGCCGCGACTGTTCGATTCGGCTGCGCATCTTTCCACCCGCATCACCTCTGTGGATATCCGCGAGCCGAACCTGGAAGCTGTCTTCCTGCATCTGACCGGTCGTGCCCTGCGGGATTAAGGAGCGGAGATGAAAGCGATCGATATTGCCCTCAAAGATTTGACCCGTTCCTTCCGCAGCACATTTGCGGTCATCTTTATGTTTGGTGTGCCGCTGCTGGTGACGGGCATGTTCTACTTTATGTTCGGGAACATCTCACAGGACAGCGGGTTCAACCTTCCCAGGACAAAAGTTGTCATCGCAAACCAGGATGCAGGCGGGCCCAAATTTCAAATCAACCCGAAAAACATTCCGGGTGGGCGCAAGGCCGAGACCATGGGTGATCTGATCGTCAGCATCCTCGAAAGCGATGAGATGAAGGATCTTCTTGTGATCACATTCGCACCCGATGCCCAGGCTGCCCGTACTTCCGTGGACAACCAGGAGGCCCAGGTCGCGATCATCATCCCGCCGGATTTCTCTGAACAGTTTGCGGATGTGCAAAAGGGGAAGGCGGTCATCGAGTTCTACCAGGATCCCACCCTGACCATCGGCCCGGCCATCATGCGCTCCATCCTCAACCGCTTTCTCGATAGTATGGCAGGCATCAAGATCGCTGTCAATGTTTTCATGGACGAAGCGGACCCCTCCGATTACGCGTTGACCGGTCAGGTTGTTCAGGGATATCTGGATACATCCCTGGCATTGCGTGAAAACCCCGAAGAGGATTTGCTGGATGTGCGCGCTCCCTCCGGCGCACAAAAAGATGCGGCCGCGGAAAGTAAAAATATCCTGCTTTCCATGATCGGTCCCATCATGGGTGGGATGATGATCTTCTATGCCTTCTTCACGGGGGCGTCCACCGCCCAGAGCATCCTCAAGGAAGAGGAGGAGCGTACGCTGCCGCGCCTGTTCACCACACCCACACGCCAGGCCACCATCCTGACGGGCAAATTTTTGTCGGTGTTCATGACCGTCAGCGTGCAGGTCATTGTTCTCCTGATCGCGGCGCGCTTGATCTTTGGCATCCAGTGGGGGGAACCGCTCAAGGTAGGCCTTTTCGCGACGGGCATCATCTTCAGCGCCTCGGCGTTTGGAATCTTTGTGAATTCTTTTCTCAGAAACACCCGGCAGGCTGGTGTGCTTTTCGGTGGTGTGCTGACCGTGACCGGCATGATCGGAATGATCAGCATCTTTGCCATGAACTCCCCGGGCGCGGCGGTTCTGGGCGACACGGTTTCGCTCCTGGTTCCGCAGGGTTGGGCCATTCGTGGGTTGATGCAATCCATGAACGGGGAGCCGGTCAGCATGGTGCTGGTCAGTACCCTGGTCATGCTCGGGTGGAGCGCAGCCTTCTTTGTGATCGGCGTGCTGCGCTTCAACAGGCGCTATGTTTGAAAATAATCGAGTCGATCGATAGGAAAGTAAGGGAATACCATGATCCGTATATTCGATATCGCCATCAAGGATCTCGTGCAGCTTTCGCGTGATTTCAAGACCTTCATGTTCCTGCTCCTCATGCCGATCCTCTTTACATTGCTGTTCGGCTACGCGTTTGGAGGTTTTGGCGGTGGAAACCCGGACTCACGCCTGCCCGTGGGCTACCTGTCTCAGGACAGCCACTGGGTGACCCGTTCACTGCACGACCTGCTCGCCGGGTCGGATGTGATCCGCCTCGATGGAAGTGTTTTCAGCTCGGCCTCCGATCTCGAAAAACGGGTCGCAGATGGCGATCTGGCGGCCGCCGTCATTGTCCCGGATGGATACGGCAAAGCCCTTCTCAAGGGTAAGACCGCCCGTCTCATCGTGATCACTGATCCGGGCACTTCTGCCTGGACGACTGTCCAAGCAGAGCTGTTGTCGATCGCCAGCCGGCTGGATAACGCGGTCCGCACTGCGACTGTCATCGAAAATACCGGCCTGAAGGAAATTGATTTCCACTATACCTTCGATCAAACCATCTCCGCCTGGGAGGAGCCGCCGATTGCCATCCAGGAGACAACCAGCCTTGCCCTGCAGAAAACGGACAAGGGGAATGGCGCACTGGCACACACCGCGCCGGGCATGATGCTTCAGTTCGCCATCGCTGGTCTGCTGACTGCTGCCCAGGTGATCGTTACAGAGCGCAAATCCCGCACTTTACAGAGATTGCTGACCACATCTGCGCGGCGGATGCATATCCTGGTGGGGCACTACCTGGCGATCCTGTTCATGATCGCCAGCCAGTTCTTCATTCTGATCATCTTTGCTCAATACGCATTAAAAGTCGATTACCTGCGCGTTCCCTCCGGAACCGCACTGGTGGCATTCACAGCTGCTTTATGCATCGCAGCCCTGGGCCTTTTGATCGGTATCCTGGCGAAGACAGAGGAACAGGCAATCACCTTTTCATTGATCCCCATGTTTGTGTTCGCTGGTCTGGGTGGCGCGTGGGTCCCGCTGGAGGTGACCGGGCCGACATTCCAGGCGATCGGTCATGTCACGCCGCTGGCCTGGGCCATGGATGGATTCGGAAATCTTCTCTCCCGCGGGCTGGGGGTGGAGTCTGTGCTGTTACCGGCTGCGGCGCTGCTTGGTTATGCCATCCTTTTCTTTGGCGTGGCAGTGTGGCGCTTCGGGAGAGTGGAGGCGTAAAGCTTTTGAAGCTGCCTGGCGGAAGCTCCTATCCATCTGGCCAGGGAAGAAACCCCTCTCCCGCATGAGGCCTTCCCTCCCTGCCTGCGTATACTGTATATATATCTGAAGGAGGCTTAACCATGAAAGTCAATCGAATGGGTCTCTTCTGGGGACTTTTGCTCATCGGAGCCGGCGCGGTGGCGCTCGGCCAGCAGTTGGGGTACATCCAGCAATTTACCGATCCGCAGTTCTGGATCTGGGTCTTTGCCATTATTAGTCTGGTAGCGGTTGTGGAATATGCCATGAGCGGCTGGAAACAATGGGGCTGGTTGTTCCCGGCGGGGGTGTTCGGCGGCCTGGCTGGCGTGATCTTTCTAGCAACCACTTCTATGGATACAGCTGCGGTCGCTTCGCCGTTGTTCTTTGGCCTGCTTGTCCCCTTTGCGGCTGCTTATCTGACCGACCGGGCGCGCAACTGGTGGGCGCTCATCCCTGGTGGCGTCATGCTGTTCCTGGCCCTCACCACCCTGCTTGTGGATAGTGCCGGCGGGGAATGGGTCGGCGCGATGTTCCTGCTGATGTTTGCCCTGGCCTTCCTGGCAGTCTATGTGAACAACCGAACCCGCACCTGGGCTTTGCTGGTTGCCTATATCTTCGGCGTGCTGAGCATTGCGCCGATGCTGGCTGCAGGAAATGATACCGCGGCCTATTTCGGCTCGGTATTCTTCTTTGCCATCGCGCTTCCGTTCTTTGTTGTTTACTTCCGCTCGCCTGAAAACAACTGGTGGGCCATCATCCCGGCCGGCGTTACGACCGTGCTGGGCGTGATCACCGCGCTTGCCATTTCCGGGTTCATCAATGACGCTACAAGCGGCGGATACGTGAACGCGTTCCTGATGGCCGGGCTGGCAGCCACCTTTGCAGTGATCTGGCTGCGGCATCACCGGCCCTGGGCCAAGGTTGTCACCATTATTCTTGGCATCCTGGCGGTGGCTTCCGTGTTCCTCTTCGCTTATTATGAAATCTTCTGGCCGGTGGCGTTTATCGGCGGCGGCCTCTATCTCCTGTATTTTGCCTTGCGACCGAGGACGGCTTAACTGACCGTTTAAACATCCTGTCCAAATAGATAGTTAAAAACTCCCCTTCTGACAGGGGAGTTTATTTTCCAAATGCGGTATTCTGGGATTGAAATTCATCAAAGGAGCAAAAATGATCATCGACCAGAAGCGGATCTTCAGGCTGGAGGAACAAACTGTTGTACTCGATGATTTTCCGGCCGAAGGATGGATTTTGGACGTTGGCGGGGGCGGGGAAGCGGTCATCGGCCAGCTCAAGAAGTCGCAGGTGGTTGCCATCGATATGTTGCCGCGCGAACTGGCGGAAGCGCCGTCCGGGCCCTTGAAGATCATTATGGATGGGCGCGATCTCAAGTTCCTGGACTGCACTTTTAACACCGTGACAGCGTTTTTCAGTTTCTTGTTCATCCATCCCGACGATCATGGGAAAGTGCTGCGGGAGATTTTTCGTGTCCTGGCTCCCAATGGCCAGTTCCTGTTGTGGGACATCGATATTCCACAACTCACGGAAAATGAAGGAGAGATGCTGGCCTTTCGTCTCCAGGTGAAACTTCCCTCCGCGGTCATCCATACCGGCTATGCTACGCCGTACACAGAGAAGTATATTACGTTGCATCATTACATCGCACAGGCGAATGATATCGGGTTTAAATGGATCGAACAGGGGTTCGCCGGACAAACCTTCTTTTGCAGGTTTCTAAAGCCGTAAAAAGAACGCTGCTTGTGATCTGCTGTTTCACCCTGTCCGCTTGGAGAGCCTATCCACTCGGATAGTGTAAAAACTCTCCCGCAGATGGGGGAGTTTTTGGTTCACGAACGATAAGATGAGATGTAAAGGAAATTGAACATGTCGCAAACTTTGACTGCACTCTCATTCTGGTTTCATTCACTTGCAACCGTTGTCATGATCGGGCATTTCGTCCTGCTGGCTCTGGTCCACCTGCCTGCCTTGCGGAAGAGTCCGCTGGAAGTTGCCGGACCTATTCTGAGCCAGATCTCCAGGCAGAGCCGTCTTTGGATGTATGTCTCCCTGGTGGTATTCATGATCACAGGCATCTATCTGACCTTCATGGACCCGAACTATATGGGCGTGGGGAACTTTGGGAATTTTTGGAGTACCATGATGCTGGTCAAACATATCCTGATCGTGTTAATGATCGGCGCCGGTTTCTGGTTCAATGTGGTCTGGCGTGTCGGACCCATGATGAGTTCACGGAACAGCGCAGAGCTGGCTTATGAACGCTTCAAGCTCTATGTGAATAGCATGGCCATCAGCGGTGTGCTGGTACTGCTGCTGACAGCCCTGGCACAAATTCAGTAAGAAACGGACCTGCCCGGCTTAAGAGAAGTAGACAGACGACCGGTGTTATGGGATCTGTTTGTTGCCGAACTTAATATTGTGTGGAATACATTGAATAATCCGAATTCCTAAGAGGCCGATATGGACCATGTCGTTTACGTGGATGCAAAAGCGCGTGAACTGGAGAAACTCCTGTCTGGAGAGAAGACCATGATCGTCCGAGGAGCGACCGGGCGAAAACTCCCTTATGGGCGGGTCGAGTCTGGCGATTGCTTGTTCTTCGTCGAAAACAACGGGGAAGGCATTGTGCATGCCGGTGCTACCGCAGGTAATGTATTCAATTCTGAGAAGCTGACCGAGGCACAAGCTGCTGAGCTGTTGAGGGGCAGCCAGTCAAAGCTGAATCTTACACCAGAGCAGTTCAAGCGCTGGTCTGGCAAGCGCTATCTGGTGCTCATTGAGGTCAGGCAGGCGCAGGCGATCGATCCATTTGCGATTGACCGCAGCCAATATGGCAACATGGATGACTGGCTCGTGGTGAATAACATTGAAAGTGTAAAAAGCAACATCGGAAATTAAAATGAAACCTATCTTGCGAATGTATCAAGGCGAAGAAGATAATCTGCGTATCCGTGCATTCCTACGCGAGGTCTCGCTGCTCAACGGACGGCATGATTACTCCTGGGCACTTCTGCGCTGGGACTACTGGGTCTGGCATGTCAATATGAATATTTACCATCTCATTCCGGAGGATGTGATTACCCTCTGGAAGGAGGATGGAAGAGTTGTGGCAATGGTCAACCCGGATAGCCCTGGAGAAGCCTTCTTTCAGATCCACCCGGATTACCGGAGCGAAGAGCTGTTAAGTGAAATGCTGGATGTTGCGGAGCTTAATCTTCCCTCACAAAAGGAAAATGGCTGCAAGGAATTGATCGCCTGGGTGAATGAGAAGGATGCTCTGCACAAGGACCTTCTCACCCGGCGCGGGTACACGCGTTCGAGATTCAAAGCTGAGCATATGCGCTACCGCCCCCTGGCCCAGCCTGTGCCACATTCTGTTCCTCCAATTGGATACACCGTTCGGGCTCTGGGCGATGAGAACGAGCTGCCTGCCCGCAGCTGGCTTTCCTGGAAAGCCTTCCATCCTGATGAGCCCGATGAAAAATACCAGGGCTGGCAGTGGTATAGAAACGTCCAGCGCATCCCGCTGTATCGCCGTGACCTCGATATCGTCGCGGTGGCGGATGATGGCGAGCTGGCCGCGTTCTGCACCGTCTGGGTGGACGATGTGACCCGCACGGCAGTCTTCGAGCCGGTTGGGACACATCCCGAGCATCAGAAGCGCGGGCTGGGAAAAGCCGTCATGAGCGAAGGTTTACGCCGCGCCCAGAAGCTGGGCGCGACCCTGGCAACGGTCAGTTCCTACTCCCCCGGCGCGCACGCTCTGTATGAATCCATGGGCTTTACCGAGTTTGATCTGCTCGAGCCGTGGATCCGGGAATGGTAAACATCAATCATAACGGACCAAAATGCGATGACCTCACAAAATGAAATTTATTCTCTTTTGCAGACCTTTCAAGAAGGCTATATCCACCGCGACGTAAGCCAGGCCGACGCGTTCATGGACCTGTTCACAGAAGACGCAGAAGTCATTGGCACGAATGGAGCTCGGCCTGGCGTGGACGAATGGTACATGGACCGCGCTTCCGCCCGTGAGCTGGTGGCGGGAGACTGGGAAGGCTGGGGCGACCTGCGCCTGGACCTGGACGCCGCGTCGATCCACAGCCATGGGGAGGTGGGGTGGATCGCCGCGCCCGCCACGGTGACCCAGACCATCGGCGAGGAGAACTACGCCTCCTATCTGGAGTTTGTCAAAAAGTATCTGGACCGGCCGGATCTCAGTGCCGAACAAAAGCTTCTATACATCCTGCGAGGCGGAACGAACACGGTCTATGAGCTGCGCCGCGGTGAAAAGTTCGTCTGGGCTCTGCGCCTGACAGCGGTGGTGGTGCGCGTGGAAGGTGGCTGGAAGTTTGCACAGATGAACTTCTCCTTCCCCACCATCTATTTCCCGGATGTTCGTTTGATGGATTAATTTTCAGGAGCGAAGGCGAATGACCAACGGGAACAACTCCCGGCTTGAAACGAAGCGGCTCCTCCTGCGTCCCATGACGGAGTCGGATCTGGATGCGCTTCTCCTGATCTTCACCGATCCAAAAGTAATGGCAGCATTCAATCACCCTCCATTCACTCGTGAACAGATGCGGCACTGGCTGCAGCGGAATCTCGATCATCAGGAAGAGTATGGGTATGGTTTGTTCTCAGTCCTCCTGAAAGAGTCCGGCGAATTGATCGGCGACTGCGGTTTGGAGCAGATGGACGATCAAGGCGCTGCCGAGCTTGGCTATGACTTCCGCAGCGACTTTTGGAACCAGGGATACGCGACCGAGGCAGCCTGT
>JBLNAU010000275.1:0-2556 GCA_050259515.1 Syntrophothermus sp. | reverse complement strand
TGATGTATCCTGTCTCATCTCCAGCCGGCCGCCGTTTTGCTCGCAGTAGACAGAAGCGGGATTTGGCAGGCTGGACTGCGGCGTTGGGACAACCTTTGGGGCGCAGGCCGTAGCAATTATGAGACTACCGAGTAACAACAGGAAGGAAAGTTTACAGATCATTTTAACCTCCATCAAAAGCAGGTAGTTGCCTGTCCCCCGTGGACGTGCTGCGAACACCACTCGTTCGTTATTTCACAAAATAGACGTTGGTGGATGAAGCGATGTTCCCGTTTCGGATAGGGATGGGAACTTTGAGCACCTGAATAAACCGTTCATGGCTGATGTAGCTTTGTTTGCTTCCACTCGTTAGCCCCCGAAGGCTGAAAGGATTCTGTAAGGTTTTAAGGAGCTGGAATGTTGTACTATATATTTGCTCGTCGTCGGGGTGCCCCCCTCACCCGGACGGCGGGCATCTTGTTTTTGCCGGTAGCCTGCCCTGAGGTTGTGCGGGCAGTTATGGTCAGGGTGGAAGAAAAGAAAATCCTTGAAAATTAGATAAAAATGGCGCTTCAGATGAAGCGCCATTTTTACTATCGGATTTTAGGGTTGGTGTTCCAGCTCAGCCAGTAATAGCCCATGTTGTCCATGAGTTGTTTGAATTCCTCGAACCCCACCGGCTTTACGAGGTAGCTGTTGGCATGGTGGTAATAGGCTTTGGCGACATCCTTTTCCGCTTCCGAGGTGGTTAAGACCACCACGGGAATACACTTCAACTTTTCATCGCTCTTGATCGCCTTGAGGATATCGATCCCGTCCATGCGCGGCAGACGCAGATCGAGCAGGATGACATGTGGGCGAGGGCTGTTGGCCGGATTGGAAAATTCTCCGCGCTGGAACAAATAATCCAGGGCCATCTGTCCGTCGAGGAAGTGGCGCACCCGGTTCGGGATGCGGTGTTCTTCCAGTGTCCGGATGATCAGCTCGGCGTGATCTGCATTATCTTCGATGAGCATAACGAGGGCGGGTTCACCGACCATGGTATTCTCCTTGGCTGATTAGGATTTTAACCCCTATCTCGAATTTCATCGGGGGTTTGATCAGGTTTAAAAGAAATTCGGTGATAAAAGCCTGCATATTCATGGATCCTCGGTGACAATTGAAGTTTAGCGCTTCGGTCATGATATAATGCTGCCAGTTCGACCGTACATTCAACCTGGAGGATGTTCTATGGAGATCACGGTTAAAGAATTCAAGCATTGTGACATGATCACAGTCAAAGGCCGGGTGGACAGCTCTACGGCTCCTCAGCTCGCCCAGGCCCTTGAAGCGGCAAATGATGGAGGAAAATACAAGCTTGTCGTGAATATGGATGGATTGGAATATATGTCCAGTGCTGGTTTTCGAGCCCTCCTGGCGGCCCAGCGAAATTGCAAACGTTACAACCGGGGTGAGGTTGTCCTGGCGAATGTACCTGATCGAATTCGTGAGGCCCTGGAACTTGCCGGCTTTACCGAGCTCTTTAAAACTTTCGATGATTCCCTGATGGCCGTAGGTCATTTCTAGCGGTTGGTCCGCTGGAATGTGGAGCATCGCACTCGAAGAATGGAATAATGCCGCCTTCAGCTCTCCGAGGCTGGGGCGGCTTTAAATTTGCCATATGCAATCTGTCCGATTTGCTGCGAAATTTGAATATCTTGACGAGATCCGCGAGTTTGTAGGGGCAGTGGCTCGCGGAGGTGGCTTTAGCGACAAGGATGTCTATAACATCCAGCTCGCCACTGACGAGGCCGCCTCCAATATGATCGAACATTCCTACGAGAATATACCGGATGGAGTGATCGATCTGTCGTGTGGCATGGAGGGGGATAAGATCAGGATCGTCCTGATCGATTACGGCGAACCCTTCGACCCTTCTATCATTCCCATGCCGGACCTAAAAGCGGATCTCTCCGACCGCAAGATCGGCGGCCTGGGCATTTTCCTTATGCGTAAATTGATGGATGAAGTCCATTACGAACCCAAGGCCGATAAGAGCAATGTGCTGACGATGATCAAACGAAAGAGGTGACCGGCATGCCTGCCGCTCAACGTTCTCCTCTTTCACCAGATTGGCGTGACATTGCCAGCCTAGGGGAGCAGATCGTAAGTGCGCCATCCCTCTCCGAGCAGCGTGACATCATCGTTGGAATTACTTCGCGTTTTGTAATGGGGGAGGCACACGTCTGGCTTCAGGAGAACTTTTTCCGTTTACCGAACATTTCAGATCCGAGGCTGTATGAGGAGGAACCCTCCCATCCGGGGATGAAGAGCGCTATGAAGGCGCGCCAGCTACGGACCAAGAAACAGTCTGCCTCCGGGAAGAACACTTCACGCGAGACCTGGGCCGCAGTTCCGCTCGAGGAGCAGGGCATCCTGTTGGGAGCGCTGCAGGTCACGCGTCCCAGCGGGCCGGAGTTTACAGTTGATGAGCTTGACTCCCTAAAGGCGCTGGCAGGAGCCATTTCGGTCAGCCTCGTTTCGGCACACCGGATTGCGGTGGAAAGATTTCGCCACAACCAGCTGAGCCTGGTCCGG
>JBLNAU010000274.1:0-7002 GCA_050259515.1 Syntrophothermus sp. | reverse complement strand
CACCAACATCCTTCGCAAGTATGGCGGGTACGATGATTCCCAAAAGTATACGTTCGAGGAGCTGGTGGAGCTCAATGCTCGCGCCTGGAAAAACATCGGTGTGGATGTCACCCGCTCCATTCACGATCCGGTCAATCATTGGATGGGCGGGAAGATCAACAACTGGATCCGTTTCTTCGGCGTCAATCCGGATGCCTGGGGCGTGTCCCAGGCCGGTGAAACAGCCTGGATCTCAAAACGTCCCTTCAAAACACTGGCCGAGCTCGAGAAGCACATGCCTCACAAGCCGGTGTATGAAGAGGTGCGCGACTGGTACCAGCCGTTCATCCACTACGTTCAGCAGGTGCATGATCACTATGATGTAGCGTTCATCGGCGCGGTGGAAGGACCGATCACGGATGCCTATTCCTTTATGGATATGGAATTATTTGCCATGGCCATCTATGATGCTCCCGAACTGGTCGCACACATCATGGACTGCACCGGGCTTTTCTCGGCCTTCATTGCCAGGGCATTTGCCGAAGTATCGAGCGTGCCGCTGCTGTTCATGGGGGAGGATATCGCCGGTACCACTGGTCCGATTTTCAATCCCAAATTCGTCCGCCAGGAAGGCCTGCCGCGCTGGAAGTGGATCAGCACGCCGATCAAGGAAAAAGGCATGAAGTTCCTGTATCACACGGATGGAAGATACGGCAAGTTCCTGCCCCTCATTTTCGATGAGCTGGAAGCGGATGGCTTAAACCCGATCGAGCGCAACGGCTGCAATGATATTTTTGAGATCCGCCGCGAATATCCCCACAAGCTTCTTTTTGGAAATGTTTGTTGCATCCACACACTGCCACACGGGACGCTGGGAGATGTGGAGGATGAGACCCTTGAGCTGATCGAAAAGATCGGGCCGCAGGGTGGCATTTTTATCGGCTCCTCAAGCGAAGTCCATGATGCCGTGCCGGTGGAGAACGCGGCGAAGATGTACCAGACCGTCCACGAATATGGACAATATCCCATTGATGTTGACCGGATTGTCACACGCAGGCAGCAATTGCGCGAAAACCAGGAGTTGAAACTACGTGCACCGCTTGCGATTTAGGATTCGTCAATGACAAGGGTGATAAGCGATAGCAATCGACCCTTTCCAATCTCAGATACTTTTTAAATAAAACCAAGGAGCAAAACATGGAACCCCTCATCCAAGAAATTTACACTGCTGTCATGGATGGCAAGAACGCGATCGTACAGGAAAAAGTTCAGGCATCCTTGGCTGCCGGGATTCCCGCCACGACCATCTTGAACGACGGCATGATCGCCGCCATGACAGAGGTGGGCCGCCTGTTCGAAGAAGGGGAATATTTTGTGCCTGAGATGCTGATCTCCGCCCGCGCCATGCAGGCCGGGTTGGCGCTGCTCAAGCCTGCCCTCAAGGAAGTGGATTTCAAATCGCGAGGCAGGGTCGTGATCGGCACCGTCAAGGGCGACTTGCACGACATCGGAAAGAATCTGGTTGCCATGATGCTTGAAGGTGCGGGTTTCGACATCGTCGACCTGGGCACCGACGTGACTCCCGAAAAGTTTGCAACAGCGATCCGCGAAAATGATCCCCAGATCGTTGCCATGTCCGCCTTGTTGACCACCACCATGCTCTCCATGGAAAGCACGGTAAATTATCTCAAGGATAACGGTGTGCGCGACCGGGTCAAAATTATCGTAGGCGGCGCACCGGTGACCGAAGACTATGCCCGCCAGATCGGTGCAGATGGTTTTTCACGGGACGCCAGCCGGGCAGTAGCGCTGGCGAAATCCATGGTTATGCCCAGCTAAGCCATGAAGCATCGTGACCGCGTATTGACGGCTCTCCATCATGAGGAACCTGACCGCTGCCCGATGCAGGTTTCCTTCACGCCCGAGTTTGCCATCCGCCTGCGCAGGGAATTGAACCTGGAAAGCGACAAGATCCATAATCCCCATGGCGGCGGCAATACTTATGAGCTCGAACGCGCCCTGGGAGAGGATCTACTGCTGACCTCCGTTGGCTGGGCTAATTCCTATTACCAGGATGCCAAACAATATGTGGACGAATGGGGAATCGGCTGGAGATCGACAGAATACAGCACTCCTTTTGGGACCGGGTCTTACACCGAGATTGTAGGTCATCCACTTGCAGAGGATGATGCGATTGCGAGCTATCAAGCTCCCGATCCAAACCGGCCGGAGCTTTAGGCTGAAGCAGACTGGGTCCTGCGCACGTTCAAGGATGAATATTTTATTGTCGGTGTAACGGTCACGACCATTTTTGAGACCGCCTGGGCGTTGCGCGGGTACGAGCGCATGTTATCGGATCTGGCACTGAACCCCGAACTGGCTGAGCAGATTCTTGACATCCCCTATCACTATCATTTGACGGCAGCAAAGAAGCTGACCCAGATGGGCGTGGATATGATCTGGACGGGCGATGACGTCGGGGCACAGAATGCCATGCTCATCTCCCCAAAAATGTGGCGGCGTTTCTTCAAGCCGCGCATGGCGAATTTCATTGCCGAGCTGAAGGCCATCAATCCGCAGGTCAAGGTCGCCTACCATTCGGACGGAAATATCTATCCCATTATTCCTGACCTAATCGAGATCGGCCTAGATGTTCTTAATCCCGTGCAGCCGGCAAGCATGGATCCGGCCAGGCTCAAACAAGAGTATGGTGACAAGCTCTGCTTCTGGGGAACGATGGACGAACAGCATACCCTCCCCTTTGGCTCTGCTGCCGATGTCCGCAGAGAAGTTCTGCAGCGGCTGCAAACGATTGGGAAAAATGGAGGCCTGATTCTTGGCCCCACACATCATGTCCAGTTGGATACCCCGATGGATAATTTCTGGGCTATGGTGAACAGTATCACTCAGACTCCCTACAAGATCCTTGATCCTGGCAATCCATAAACTGCCATAGGAAGGATCTTATGATAAGCGCTGGCACATGGCACCCTGCCAGCGCTTATCATAAGTGCAGCACGAGGCAACGGCGAATGGCAAAGAAAAAGGTACCTGCAAAAGTAAGTGACTATCGTCTGACCGGAAGTGATTCGGTGCTGGCGGTTGAGAAAGGTCTGGCCGAAGCGGTATGGTACGTGTCTCCGGTCCCAAGAGCCAGGATGCGTGAATTGTTGGAACGGCGTGACCAGCCTGCCATACGCGATACGCTTTTATGGTTTGCTCTATTGTTTCTCTTTGGACTGGGAGGCTGTCTGCTCTGGGGCACCTGGTGGGCTGTTCTCTTCTTTGGCGTATACGGGGTATTGTATGCCAGCGTATCCGACTCGCGCTGGCATGAGTCCAGCCACGGGACCGCCTTCAAGACGGACTGGATGAACAATACGCTCTATGAAATTGCCTCCTTTATGGTACGCCGAGAGTCTGTCCCATGGCGCTGGAGCCATACACGCCATCACAGCGATACGATCATTGTGGGACGGGATCCAGAGATCGCCGTGCCGCGTCCGGCAGATTTGAAAGCCATATCCCTGCTTTTTTTCAATCTGGCCGTCGCGGTCAAATATGTGCGGACTGTCGCTCTCCACTGCATCGGACGGATCACCCCGGAAGAGCGAACTTACATCCCTAAAACCGAATTTCCTAAGGTATTTTCAAGAGCTCGTATCTATGTATTGATCTACGCTGGCCTGATTGGCCTGTCTATCTTTGCCCACAGCTTTCTTCCATTAATGTTGTTTGTGCTGCCCAACTTCTACGGAACCTGGCTGACTGTGATTTATGGACTGACCCAGCACGCGGGATTGGCTGAAAATGTTCTTGATCATCGTCTCAACTGCCGCACGGTTTACATGGACAGGCTGCATCGTTATTTGTATTGGAATATGGGCTATCACGTGGAGCATCACATGTTTCCATTGGTGCCCTATCATGCCCTGCCGAAGCTCCACGAGCTGATCAAGGCCGATTGCCCGGCAGCTTATCACGGGTTGATCGAGGCCTATCGGGAAATCATTCCTGCTTTGCTTCGCCAGGCGAAGGATCCATATTATTTTGTGCAGCGCCAGTTGCCCGCCCCCGCCGTACGCACAACCGAACTGGATACATCCCATGTGATCAAATCGGATGGGAAACCGGTTCTGGATGGGTGGATCGAAATCTGTGACAGCAGCCGTCTCCTGATGGAGGACGTGCTTCGCTTTGATCATGAAAATCAAACTTTTGCTGTGTACCAGGCAATCGATGGGAATTATTATGCAACCGATGGAATCTGTACCCACGGCAATGCACATTTAGCGGATGGCTTTGTCAAAGGGAATCTCATTGAATGCAGCAAGCATAACGGTCGCTTCGACATCCGGGATGGCTCGCCGCAGCGTCTACCCGTGTGCGTGGGTTTGAAGACCTATGCCATACAGGAAAATCAAGGAAAGCTTTATTTGGATCTCACCTCGGCTGCTGGTTACGGTGTCATAGCCCCTGTAACAACCTACTCTTTCCGCGTGGTCAGTAATGAGAATGTTGCCACATTTATCAAGGAATTGGTTTTGGAACCTGATCCTGAATCGCCGCCATTTCAATATCAACCGGGCGATTACCTACAGATTGATATTCCGGTTTACAACGCTCGTTCGCTACACGAAGTACAAGTTAAGCCGCCCTACGCTAACGTCTGGGAGGTCGATAAAGTCTTTGCCTACCAGGCAAGCAATCCAGCGCCCTGCCGCCGGAATTACTCTCTGGCAAGTGAGCCCGCGCTGGATGGACTTTTACGTTTTAACATACGGCTTGCTACCCCGCCGCGCGGAATAGAGTGCAATTCTGGCATCGGCTCGTCTTATATTTTTGGCTTGAAGCCGGGCGATACCGTAACAGCCATTGGTCCGTTCGGCGAGTTCCACGTCAGGCAGACGGGCCGCGAAATGGTATATATTGGTGGCGGCGCGGGAATGGCACCACTCCGCTCACATCTCTCGTACCTTTTGGAAATACAAAAGACATCGACGCCTATAAGTTTTTGGTACGGGGCGCGTTCCCTGCAGGAGCTGTTCTACCAGGAGTACTTCACCGATCTCGCAGGCCGCTGTAAGAATTTCAATTTCCACGTTGCCCTATCCGAACCGCAGCCAGACGACCGCTGGACTTCGCATACCGGTTTTATCCACGACGTACTCAAACGCGAGTATCTTGATCAACATCCTGATCCCAGGCAGATCGATTATTTTCTGTGCGGACCTCCAGCGATGATCCAGGCTGCCACAGTCATGCTTAAAAACCTGGGTGTCCCTGCCGCACAGATCCTTTATGACGAGTTTTAGTTGCGATATGAGAATTCTTTAGGAGGTGTGAATATGGAACTGAGAAGCAATGGATATCCACTGGTGAGTTCGCCAGATCAGCTAGGTCGTCTTACACCCTGTTCAACACAAACACCCACGGATCAACTGCGCGAACAACTAAACGCAGAGGGATATATCTGGCTGCGCGGCTTCTTCCCACGCGCAGAAGTGATCGCATTACGAAGGCGCTTTTTCGAGCGTATGAAACCGACGGGCATTCTAGACGAAGGCGTGGGCTTGCAGGAGGGAATCTTTTCAGGCCGACGCGATCCAACCGGTCAGACCACAAAAATATTGACCGAATTCGTGCGCACTGCGGCCTATGAATCGTTCTGCTTTCAACCTCGACTGTGGCAGTTTTATGAAGAACTGCTGGGAGGTGATGTCTACCTGCACAAGCGTAAGATCGTCCGGCTGACATATCCACAGGATCCAAAAACCACCGACGCACACTATGACCTGATCTATCTACGCGGCGGAACGGACACCGTCCTGAGTAGCTGGATTCCACTTGGAGATATACCACTTGAGATGGGAGGGCTTACCTACCTGGAAGGCAGCGATACCTTTGGACGTAAGATGGAAGCCGAATTCGCGACTCGTAATGCAAATCTATCGCCGGAGGAGCGCGTAAGCGCTTACAACAAAAATATGAGTGCGACCGGCAGTATCGGCAAGGATCTCAGTACCTTGGTCAACCGCTATCACACACGCTGGCTGGTGGCAGATTATGAAGCCGGCGACATGGTCGTGCATACCAGCTATATGATCCATGCCGCTACGCAAAATGTAAGCAGCCAGAATCGTATGCGCTTGAGCACAGATATCCGTTATCAGCGTATCCGTGATGAAATCGATGCCCGCTGGCAAAACCACTGGACAGTAGATGACATGCTCTAAAACTTAAATTCCATAGAGGATCCATGACCCAAAACCTGACAACTATCCTTAAATCGAAGGCGAAATGTATCGAGATCAGCCGTAATTTGCCCACCACCATTATCGGCGAGCGGATCAATCCTACCGGACGGAAAGCCGTGCTCGAAGCACTGCAAGCCGGGAATTTTGACCTGGTCTGCAAAGATGCCCTGGACCAGGCTTCCGCCGGTGCTGCCGTTCTTGATATCAATGCCGGTGTACCAGGTGCTGACGAACCAGCCTTGATTCAACAGATCATTCGGAATGTAGTGGAAGTGGTTGATATCCCGCTGTGCATCGATACGGCCAACCCCCAA
Source organism: Syntrophothermus sp. (assembly GCA_050259515.1). Lineage (GTDB taxonomy): Bacteria > Chloroflexota > Anaerolineae > Anaerolineales > Villigracilaceae > Defluviilinea. The sequence goes on along the minus strand of JBLNAU010000274.1, from coordinate 452 downwards.
GCCTTGGAGGCAGCGCTTGCCATCTATGAAGGAAAAGCACTGATCAACTCCGTGAATGGTGAAGAAAAATCCCTGGGGGCTGTTCTCCCACTGGCCAAAGAGCATGGCGCGGCCGTCATTGGACTATGCCTGGACGGTACCGGCATCCCAGCGACTGCTGAGGCGCGCTTTACCGTTGCAGCTCGAATCATTGACCGCGCGACAAAAGCAGGGATCGCATTGGAAGACATCATTATCGATCCCCTGGCAATGGCGATGAGCGCCGACAGTAACGCCGGAAGGATCGCCCTGGATACCATCCAGCTGGTCGTGAAGGAGTTTGGAGTCAATATCTCGTTGGGAGCCAGTAATATTTCCTTCGGTATGCCGGATCGCAAATATATTAATGCGACATACATCGCGATGGCGATCCATGCCGGGTTGACCTGTCCAATCACCAATCCTCTACAGGC
>JBLNAU010000273.1:0-3286 GCA_050259515.1 Syntrophothermus sp. | reverse complement strand
GCCCTCCCAGGGGTGAAAATTACGCTTCATCAATCGATGGTGCGCCTCTTCATGACGCCCGGACAGATTCAATAGACTGATGTGCTCCACGGATAAATCATCGCGTTTTTCCACCAAGACTGGAAATTTTTCCAAAAGGGCAAGGCGCCAGGCAGGGGTACGATTGATCCGCTTGTAGAGCTGGTCAAGTTCAAACAAGACGCGGGCATCGTCGGGGTTGAGCCTGAAGGCGGTCTCAAAATGCTCCAGAGCTTTCTCTGGTTCATGCCGCTTGTTGTAATAAGCCAGGCCGAGATTGCGGTGTACCGTTGGGAAGGTGGGATTTAGCTCACTGGATTGCTCCCAGCAGGCAATGGCCTCGTCGTAGCGGCGATGTGCATACCAAAAATTGCCCAGGTAGTAAGGGGCGAATGCATCTTCGGGATTCGCACGTATAGCCGTTTCGAGGATTAATACATCTTCCAGACGATTTGGGAAGCAGTAGTCCGGGGAGAGAGTCGCAGCGCGCCGGAACATCAGTTCCGCGGCCTGCTTCTGCCCCGACTCAGACAATACCCAGCCCACAGTGTATGCGGCCATCGGTGACCCGGACGTTATCTGCTCCAGCAGCCGGATCGCGTCATCGAAAAGACCTGCATGAGCGTAGTCAAGGGCCAATTCCAGCCTGGTCTCGGATTCAGGGTGGACCAACTCATTGAAAGAAGGATCCTTATCGAGCAGCAAGCGCTCCCAACGAGCGCCGTATTCCATCGCGTCAAGAGTGAGCGCCAATGCTGCTTCCTGCCTGGCAGCCTCCAGGTTCCCTGAATGGCGCAGCAGTGCGATCTTGAGGTGGCGAGCTTTGTGATGCCGTCCATTTCGGGATAGGCAGCGATCGAGTAAGTCCAATGCCTGTGATACATCCCCTTTGCGGTTGGCAAGTCGTGCCAGCTCAAAATAAGCTGAATCCTGCCAGACCGCATTCCAGGCCGCCTTGTAGAAGGCATCGAAGGCTTCGGTAAAACGGCCTTGCATCTTCAGCGCCAATCCCAGGTTGTAGTAGGGTTCGCCATCGTACGGATTCGGATTACGTTGCGTGAGACGCTCGATGGCCTTGCGAAAGTAGGACTCCGATTCCGCGAATTTGCCGCGCCTGTAAAGTAGCAACCCCATGGCATTGTTACAGCGACTGTCGCCCGGGTCGCGGCGCAAGGCTTCGAGATAGTACGGTTCCGGCGGATAGGTGGCGTGCCGGTATTGCTCCAAATGCAGGCCGTTCAGGAACAACTCCTCCTGCGATGCGATCTCGTGCGGCCGCTTAGCTGGTGTGGCCGCAGTCGGGATGGCAGGTTTCTCATCTGGCAATGGGGTGCATTCCAGAATAACGGAATTACCATCCCAGATGCGAAGAGTTACGTCCTGTGGTCTGGCGTCCATTGGTAAAAGGACCGAATCGAGAAGCACTGCCTCAGGATCCAGCGTGACCTGTTTCTCGTAAAGCAATAGTCCGCGGCATGTCAATCGGATCGTAATCGTCGCTGGCGCAGACACATAAACACCAAATTTAGCATGCCTATCCTGCACTTCCAGATTGAGAGCAGCATGTTCATTGGCATTACAAGCTGGTCCGATCTTTTTATAAGGCATGAACACTTGAGTGAAGGATTTTTCCTCCCCAGGCTGGATCCAAGAGAAATCAGGCTGGTTGTCTGTATATGCGCCGCACATCAACTCGATGTAGGGACCATCCTCGTCGGTTAATTGTCTGTCCCAGGCTTGACCGAACTCACCATGTCCCCAGGTCCACTGTTTTTTACCGGGGACAATATGGTGGTTGGCAATATGCAGCATCCCGGCCTGAAAGCGGTGGTCATAATCTCCCATGAAATCGAAATCAGAATGATACGCCATGTAGGAAGTGGGGACGGGAATGTTCTTATAGCGGCTGATATCGGTGCCGGGGGTGTAATTCACCTTGTAATAGGTCCCAGTGGCAATCGGGAAGCTGGAAACATCCCTTTTGCCATGATCCATGACCGCGTGGACATCCGGCGGAAACACAGATTGGTACTCATCGTGGACATGGACTGCTGGATTGGCCCACCACAGAAATGTCTGCGGCTCGGACGTGCGGTTGTAAAGCTGGACGCGGATCTCGAGGTAGGCCCGCTCGGGATAAAGAGTAAAACCATGCATGCCCTTGGTATGGAATATGCGCTCGATCTCCGCACACCAGACGGTTTTGCTTCCATCCGTGTGTTCCTGGATCGACCAGTCGAGCGGATCAAAGGTGCTGGGGCGATGGTGCTGCGGCCAGTTGAACTCAATGCCCCCGGAAATCCAGGGGCCGGCCAGCCCAACGAGGGCGGGCTTGATCACCCGGTTGTAGTAGACAAAATGATAGCCATTGGTCTTGTCGAGGGCCATCTGGACGCGCCCCCCGATCTCGGGCAGGATCATAATCTTCAGGTAACGGTTTTCGAGAAAGAGAGCAGTGTAGTCTTTGTCCTCCTTTTCATCAAACACGCGGTCGATGACCGGGTGCGGATATACCACGCCGCTGCTACCCTGATAGACGCGTTTCTCCAGGAACATTGGGTTCTTCTCGGGTGCGCCGATTTTATATGTGGGGATTTGGACTATCTCGGCCCAGGCTTGGACTTCTTCCGACATGGGTCCTCCTTTACCTACGAATAAATCGAGCCTGCGTCAACATCCCGCCAGGTGGGATCAGCAGAAAATCATCGTCGGCCTGTGCTGGATCTATGGCACGATCGACCAGTTCCTTCAAGTATTGATCTGAGCCAAACATTTCTTCATACCTCATGTCCCAGCGTGCACAGTATTCGGCAACCTTCTGTGCTCGTGACCGGTATTCTTCCAACTCGTGTTGGTCCCGGGCAACCAGCATAATGCGCCGGTAATGTTGATATTGGGTGTCCATTAAATATTCAACCGTCGCAGGATCATACTTCTGGGCATATTTTTTGCTTTCCTCCAGCGGATTGGTGCCAGCTTCGAGCCAACCCTTGGAAAGATAGTAGGTGCCCGGTTCCTTGTCCATCTCGCGACGGTAGGCCTGGTACGAGCCAAGCAGGATGGCAATACAATCATCCGTGCGCGGGATGAGCAGGTAATGTTTTCCAGCTTGAATCTTGTCCAGGCCATTTCCACATAGACCGTAGCCTAAGACAACGAGGCTGGGTTGCTCAATGCTGTCGATCGCCTCTTGCAGTGTTTGCCCTAAACTTTTTGGAACTGCATGCAGGCCATAATCAAAAAATGTAATCGACGCGGAAATATCTTC
>JBLNAU010000272.1:0-3688 GCA_050259515.1 Syntrophothermus sp. | reverse complement strand
CGGGAAAAACACGGGCGGCATCCGCGGCAGCACCGCAACCGCGACCACCCTCCAGTCCCGCGAGAGCGTGCTTAAGCTGTTCCTGCGCGGCAAGGCGACTGTCCAGCAATCCGCCGAGCTGCTCGCCATTCTCAAGGATATCCTGCTGAGTGTCAATTTCGATAATCGCGAGCGGCTGAAACAGATCGTCCTGGAGGAAAAATCGGGGCTGGAGTCTGCTCTTGTGCCGAGTGGGCATGCATTCGTCAACCAGCGCCTGCGCGCCCAGTTCAACGAATCCGGTTGGGCCAAGGACCAGATGAGCGGGATCGGATACTTGTTCGCGCTGCGTGAGCTGGCTACTGATATTGATAAACGCTGGAAGTCGGTCTTGAAAAGGCTCGAAGCGATGCGGGATGCATTGATCAATCGCAATGCGCTTCTTTGCAATGTCACACTGGATGCAAAGAACTGGGAAATCTTCAAGCCCCAGCTCGAGTCCTTCCTGGCAGCCATACCGGCGAAGGAGGCAAAGCTTCACTCCTTTGACTTCCAGCCCGCCATCCGCAGGGAAGGGCTTTCCATTCCTGCCCAGGTCAATTATGTGGGCAAGGGAGCCAACCTGTATGATTTCGGCTATGAATATGACGGCTCTGCCGATGTGATCATCGGATATCTGCGCATGGCCTATCTCTGGGAAAAGATTCGCGTCCAGGGCGGCGCGTATGGCGGGTTCTCCCTATTCGACGACGCTTCGGGGATATTCACCCTGCTCTCCTACCGCGATCCAAATGTCGTTTCGACTCTGGAAAACTACGATAAGGCCGCCGAGTTCCTGAAAGGGCTCGATGCCTCCCGCCTGAGCGACAATGAGCTGACCAAAGCGATCATCGCCGCGATCGGCGACCTGGACGCCTACCAGCTCCCGGACGCCAAGGGCTTCACCTCCATGCTGCGCCATCTCACCGGCCGCACAGATGAGATCCGCCAGGAGATCCGCGAAGAAGTCCTTTCCACGAACGGCGAAGACTTCATCGCCTTCGGAGAGGTCCTCGACAAGGTGGCGCAATCGAACGCAGTGACGGTCATGGGCTCGCAAAATGCACTGGAAACCGCAAATGTGGGCCTGGAAGTGACAAAGGTGCTGTAGAAACCTCTCCTTTCCAGGGAGAGGGAAGTGAGGGCCCTTCACATTGTGAGTCAGTAGTGAAAGAGCACGCTAAATTGAGGACAGAATACCTGGAAGAATTAGGATATAAGGTAGTTCGATTTACAAATGATGAGGTTAAATTTAATGTCCAGGGCGTCAGTGGTGAGGTTTTGCAGGTAACTGAAAGTCGAATCACTGAAATAAAGAGCAGGAACTAAATTTATTCTCCCCTCGCCCTATGCTCTCCCCGCTAGGGAGAGTGGGGAAGGAAATAAGGAACATGAACATCACTCTCAAAATCAATGGCATTGAGCATACGATCGACGCAGCACCCTCCACAACCCTGCTGGCCGCCATTCGCGGACTGGGTTTCTACGGCATCAAGTTTGGCGATGAACAGGGCCTTACAGGCTCGGACACGGTCCTGCTGGATGGGAAACCTGTCAATGCAGGTTCCATGCTTGCGGCACAGGCCGAGGAGCATAACATCGTCACCATTGAAGGCCTTGGTGAAAACCCGGAAATGGGCTGGCGAAAGACGGAAGGATTACACCCGCTGCAGCAGGCATTTGTCGAGTCGGGCGCGATCCAGTGTGGATATTGCACGCCGGCGCAGGTTCTGGCCGCCAAAGCCCTGCTCGATAAAAATCCCAACCCAAGCGAAGAGCAGGTACGGGATGCCATTGCGGGAGTGCTGTGCCGCTGTACGGGTTACCTCAAACCTGTGCAGGCGATCTTGAAGGCCGCGGCAGTGATGCGCGGCGACACCGAGGTGGGAGAACAGCTCTCCTCCAGCGGCGATCCATTTGCCTTCCCCACACCCACCCCGGAGGCGGGCCCCGAGACGCCAACACCCTCTTTTGTCTCCACGAGTGTGCTGCCGAAGCTGGTTGTGACTCCCCAGGCCCAGGCCTATCAGACCGTCGGCAAGCCTGAAAAGAAAGTAGATGCAATCAAGCTGGTACAGGGCAAGCCGGCCTTTACGGCCGACCTGGATATGCGCGGCATGCTTTATGCACGCGTCCTGCGCAGCCCACACGCCCACGCGCGAATAAAAAACATCGATGCCAGTAAAGCCCGGGCGCTCAAAGGCGTTGCAGCAGTGTTGACCTGGCAGGATATCCCGCGCATTGTTTACTCCACGGCGGGACAATCCGATCCGATCCCGGGCCCGCTGGATGCGTTCTCCCTGGATAACAAGGTCCGCTTTGTCGGGGACCGGGTGGCCATGGTTGCGGCAGAGACTCCCGAAATCGCTGAAAAGGCGCTGGAGCTGATCGATGTCGAATACGAGATCCTGCCTGCCATCCTGGACTCGCGCCAGTCCATGGATGTGAATGCGCCGCGCATCCATGATGAGCCGGAATTTGTAAATTTTGCTGACTCCAATCCAGAAAAGAATCTGGCCGCCGAGATCCGCATCGATATCGGTAACGTGGAAAAAGGGTTTGCCGAAGCAGACGAGATTTTCGAAGGGGAATACGAAGTGCCGAAGGTCCAGCAGGCTCATATCGAGCCGCACGTCTGCGTGACCTACTGGGACGAGGACGACCGCCTGGTGATCCGCACTTCCACGCAGGTTCCATTCCATGTACGCAGGATGCTGGCTCCGGTTTTGAACCTGCCCGTGAAGCGGATCCGCGTCATCAAGCCGCGCATCGGCGGCGGATTCGGCGGCAAGCAGGAAGTGTTGATGGAAGACGTGCCGGCGCATCTAACGATCGCCACCAAGCGCCCGGTGATTTACGAGTATTCCCGGGAAGAGGAATTCATTGGCGCCCGCTCCCGGCACCCCATGAAAGTCCGAATGAAGACCGGCGTGAAGCGCGACGGGACGATCACCGCCAATTCGATGTACGCGCTTTCCGACACCGGCGCCTACGGCTGTCACGCACTGACCGTCACCGGCAACACCGGGCATAAATCCATGGCGCTGTATGTCGGCGATGGCGAGTATCGCAAGGCCCCGAACATCCGCTTCTATGCGGACGTGGTGTATACCAATACCCCTCCGGCCGGTGCCTTCCGCGGCTATGGCGTCCCACAGGGCTACTGGCCTCTCGACCGCCATATGGAAAAGATCGCCCGCGCCCTCAACCTGGACCCGATCGAGTTCCGCCTGAAGAATGCCATCCACCCGGGAGAATACCATCCCTTCTCCACCGCCTGGAATGAGGGGCGCGAGCCGCGGCCCGAGATCATCCACACCGTTGGGTTGGAGCAGTGCGTGGCACAGGGCAAGGCCGCGATCGGCTGGGACTCGAAATTTGGAAATGCCGGTTGGCACAATGCCGGCTCAACCAAGAGAAAAGGAATCGGTGTTGCTACAGTGATGCAGGGAACCGCCATTCCGTATCTCGATATGGGCGGGGCCTCCATCAAGATGAACGACGATGGCTCCTTCAACCTGCTTGTCGGTGCCACCGACCTGGGCACCGGTTCGGACACCGTTCTCGCCCAGATGGCAGCGGAAGTATTGGGTGTGCCCGTCGAGGATATGATCACCTATTCCTCCGACACGGATTTCACTCCGTTTGATAAAGGCGCATACGCTTCCTC
>JBLNAU010000271.1:0-4261 GCA_050259515.1 Syntrophothermus sp. | reverse complement strand
CACGACAACACAAACAAGGACGGCGAGCCAATTAACAGCGCTAAAATCCATTTCAAGCTCCTTTTGCAAAAGATTACCTGCCGCACTGCAGTGATAACCCGGAGATCATTCCACGATGGGTATCGCGCTCCCGATCACTGGTCAGCAGACAGGTTCAAACTGCCACTACTTTTTCAGTCGACTCGATAATTTCCGCCTTCAACCTTCCCGCAGAGAGCTCACGCAGCTCATTTTGAAATGTTTCAAACATCTCGACCGGGAACTGCAGGGTCATCGTAATATCGGCCGTAAAGTCTTCGTCCAGCACTTCCCCGTGATTGCGAGTCACCAGCAGGCGGACGCGCTCCAGTAAATTGTATGGGATGACAGCCATGACCATATGGACCGGGATCCGCCTGCCGCGCCCTACGGCATTCACCACACTCTGTGTGGATTCGGTGTAGGCCTTGACCAGACCGCCCGTTCCCAGCAGGGTCCCCCCAAAATAACGCGTGATCACCACCGCCACATCCCCCAGCCCACTGCCGCGCAGCACGGTTAAAGCCGGCCGTCCGGCAGTCCCTGACGGCTCTCCATCGTCGGAGAAATATTCCGTCACGGTATTTCCCCCGCCAATAATATAGGCGGATACGTTATGGCTTGCATCTGTGAATTCCTTCTTGATGCGCGAAATGAAGCTCCTTGCCTCGTCGTTGCTGATTACAGGAGCCAGGGTGGCAATGAATCTTGAATTGACTACAACTTGTTCACGTCGAATCTCGTAGAGAGGAAGGAAATAATTTTTCATGGCATGAACAACGTACTTTCATCCTTTTCAATGGAAGTTTTAGTAGCCGACAAATCCATCTGAACATTGGTTCGTGGACAAGGCATATTTTATCAATTTCCTTACCTGTCCGGTTGGCTAGGGAAATACTACCCCACGGATAGTTTGCCATTGAACACCCAGTCACTATAATGATCGCATGCATCACATGAATGGAGGACTGAATATGAAAACCATCACCCGTATTACTATTGTTGTTTTAGCCCTTGTACTCACCGCCTGCAGTGCCGGTAAGGCCGCCCCGACCGCCGCAGCAGTGACCCAACCCCCGGTCGTCGCCGACACGACAATCGTCTCCGAAGGCCGGGTTGAACCAGGTAATTATGCTGCGGTCGCCTACAATGCCAGTGGCGTGGTCAGTGACGTGCTGGTCAAGGAAGGCGATCAGGTGAAGAAAGGCGATGTCCTGGTCCGGCTGGGTAATGAATCAGACAAAGCCTATACCGCAGCTCAACTGGAGCTTGTCACCGCGCAACAGGCATTGGATGACCTCCAGAACTCCGCCAGCGGCTCACTTGCCCAGGCTGTCATCGATCTCAAACAGGCAAAGGAAGACTATGACGATGCAGTCAACTATCTGGATTACCTGCAGAGTTCAAAGAAGATTCCGCAAACAGAAGCCCGCCGCTTCCTGGTCCAAACCTGGAAAGGGTATGAGTACCGATACAAGACCAAGAATCTCAAAGGTCCGGCTCCTGAGGATTGGATCATCGAAGCGACGAACGATCTTGCTTTGAAAAAAGCCAAGCTGGATGAAGCACAGCGCACCTATGACCGCCTAAAAGACGGCGTGGATACGCAGCAGCTCGCCCTGCTGGAAGCGCGGCTGAATTCTGCCAAGGCCGGGGTTGCTTCCCTGCTCGTCCTGGCCCCGTTCGATGGGACAGTGGCTGAGCTGAACACCAAGGTTGGTGAATCGGTCAGTGCAGGCTCCATCGCCGCCACCGTCGCCGATTTCTCGGGCTGGCTCGTCAAAACGACGGACCTGACCGAGCTTGAAGTTGTCAACATCCAGGAAGGCCAGCCGGTCACCGTGGTGCTCGACGCGATCCCGGATACAACCTTGAAGGGTACGGTTCAATCGATTGGCAAGACATTTACTGAAAAGCAGGGTGATGTGGTGTATGAGGTTTCTGTCATCCTGAACGACACCCATCCCGACACCCGCTGGGGTATGACAGCAGTCGTTCGGTTTGGACCCAACCAGGACTAGGCAAGGAGAGCTCCCATGGCCACCCCAATCGTGGATACAAAAAGTGGAATCGCGCTCGGCAATAAGGCACCTATCATTAACCTGCACGATGTCAATAAATATTACAAGACCGCAGTTGGTGACTTCCACGCTCTCAAAACTGTAGACCTCGAGATCAACGCGGGGGAATTCGTAAGCGTGATCGGTAAGTCAGGGAGTGGCAAAAGCACCCTTTTGAATATGATCACCGGCATTGACCGTCCTACGACAGGCGAGGTACATGTCAATGGGACCGCGGTTCACGAGCTGAATGAGAACCGCATGGCACGCTGGCGCGGCATCAACCTAGGGATCGTGTTCCAATTCTTCCAGTTGCTGCCGACCATCTCGGTCATTGAAAACATCATGCTGCCGATGGATTTTTGCAGGACCTTCCCGATGCGTGAGCGTGAAAAGCGTGCCCTTGCCCTGCTGGATCTGGTTGAGATGGCCGATCATGCCTATAAGCTGCCCACTGCACTTTCGGGTGGGCAGCAGCAACGGGTGGCCATCGCCCGCGCGCTGGCAAATGACCCGCCCATTGTTATTGCCGATGAGCCGACGGGCAATCTCGATTCAAGGACGGCCGATAGCGTCTTCAAGCTGTTCAACGACCTGGTTTCCCAGGGCAAGACGATCATCGTTGTTACCCATGACAGCGGATTGGCCAAGCGCACCCAGCGCACCGCCCTGATCGCGGATGGCGAGATTGTGAACGAATACGTTGCCAGGGCCATGCCGACCCTGCCGCGGGAATTATTGCTGCAAGCCACACATGCGTCAGTGTCACAAAAATATGAAGCTGGTTCCATGATCCTGACCGAAGGCACCAACGCCGACTCATTCTACATCGTAACCAGGGGCACGGTGGAAGTGATCCTGCCGCGCGTCAACCAGTCGGATGTGATCGCGCTGCAGCTGGGACCTGGAAAGATCTTTGGCGAGATGGCCTTCTTCCACGGCCGGAGGCGCCATGCCTCCATCCGTGCTTCAGAAGCGGGCCCGGTTGAGGTCCTGGTCATGGGCTACGATCAGCTTGATCAATTGTTGTGCCAATCTGAAGTCACGCGCGAGGCGCTCCACCAGTTGGCAGACAGGAATGAAGAAGTGAACATTGCCCTGCGGGGAGGCCAGCCATGAGCAGCCGCTGGAAAAAGGTTTGGGCGGATTTTTGGAGCAATAAATCCCGCACCACCATCATCATCCTGACCATCATGGTGGGAACGTTCGCGGTAGGGTTTAATGCCAATCTTGGCACCTATATGTTGCAAAGCATGGATGGGGACTACCTGTCCGCAAATCCTGCGGAAGCGACAATTTACACATCCCCATTCGATGATGACGCCGTTAAGACCGCCCGGGGAGTACCCGGGGTGGATGCTGTCGAAGGACGCAGCAGCGCCAGCGCCCATTTAATACCTGTCAAGGGTGAACCGATCACCATTCAGTTTACCGGCATCGAGGATCCGAAGGAACTAACTCTTAACCAACTGAAACCAAATTGGGGTGAGGATAGCATCCCGGCCTTCGCCAATAAGGAAGTATTGATCGATGCCTCCGCCGCTTCACTTGGATATAAAGTTGGCGATACTCTGATCATCGAGCTTGACAACGGGGTGCGGCGCCCGTTAAAGCTGGCGGGATATATTCATGATGTGACAGGTTTTCCCTATAACCTGGCACAGATGATCAATGCCTATGTAACCCCTGATACCCTGGAATGGCTTGGTGGGTCGCGCGCCTACACTGCGCTTGCCATCAGTGTTACTGAAAAACAGACGGATTCGAAACATGTAACAGAGGTCGCACAGGCGGTTGCCGACCGGATGAAACGGGCCGGCCAGGAAGTTTATTATGTAAACGTCTCCGAGCCGGGGCACCACTTTGCCTGGAGCATCACCCAGTCCATTTTCTTTATCCTGGGTGCGCTTGGTTACATGACAGTGGTCTTGAGCTTTTTCCTGATCGTCAACACGATTACTGCTTTCATGACACAGCAAACCAGGCAGATCGGCATCATGAAATCCATTGGTGGTGGGACGGCCCAGGTCTTTGGCATGTATATTGTGCTGATCCTGGGGTTTGGCTTGGTGGCACTGTTAATTGCCATTCCTCTGGCAAGCCTGGCTGCCAAAAGTGTTGGTGGCGGGATGGCTGCGTACCTGAATTTCTACCCTCTTCCCTTCTTAGGGTATCCATCGACG
>JBLNAU010000270.1:0-8496 GCA_050259515.1 Syntrophothermus sp. | reverse complement strand
CAGAGCAAAAAAATAGAAATTGGCTGTAACAAAAAAGTGACAGTATGTTATTTATAAAAGGAGTAAATAAAATGAATCAGCAAAGAATCAGCCGCCGGGATTTTTTGAAATTCACCGGCCTGGGGGCAACCGCGTTGTTTGCCAGTGGATTGAGACGTCCCTCTCTTATCGGCGAAGAATTTATACCGGATGCAGAGGTTTCGATCACTGCGAAGGAAAAGTGGGTACAAATCCTTTCCGGGGCTCAAACACGTGTCTGGAGCTATGAGGGACAATTGCTCAGTGGCTCCGGTGTGACCGTACAAAAATTTTCAGGCACCTATCTGGGACCTGTTCTCCGCGCACAGAGCGGAAAGAAGGTCCGGATCTATTTCAACAATAACCTGGCTGAGGAAAGCGTCATTCATCCCCATGGATTGCGGGTGCCGCAGGATTGCGACGGCCAGCCCATGCAGGCGATTGGACCGGGTTTGACAAAGATTTATGATTTCCAGGTGATTGACCGGGCCGGTCCTTATTGGTTCCACCCACATCCCATGGGACGCACAGCCGAACAGGTCGCGATGGGGTTGGCAGGATTGTTCACGGTATGGGATCCCGCAGAGGACCTTATTGTGCCAGGCGCCAGTACCGGGGCGAACGATATCCCTGTGATCATCCAGGATCGTAACTTCGATAGAAATAACCAGATTCTCTATAATCCAAATATGATGTGGGGCTACCTGGGAAGCCGCATCCTGGTCAATGGGAAGGCGAATGCCACGTTCTCACTGGAGCCCAGGGCTTATCGCATGCGGCTGCTTAATGGATCCAATGCCCGCACCTACAAGCTGACCTGGAGCAATGGCATGCCCCTCAAAGTCATTGGCACGGACGGTGGTTTGCTTCCGGCTGTGGTTTCAAAAAATTATGTCATGCTGATGCCGGGTGAGCGCGTCGACCTGTGGGTCGATTTCACTGGGCTGGCGGGCAAACAGGTTATTCTCAAAAGTCTCACCTTTGATCCAGGTGGGATGATGGGAGGAGGTGGAGGCATGGGAGGCGGCGGGATGATGGGATCCTCCTTGGCCAATGGCGCGGCTTTCAACATCCTGACCGTGAGCGTGGGACGCAAAGCGAGTTCTAAACCTGTGCTCGGTACGCTTCCTGCCCTCACACAGCAGTTTGATGCTGGCAATGTCGCTAACTTCAATTCACCGGTTCCTTTTGTCCTGGCCATGCAAATGGGAATGACCTGGACCATCAATGGACGCGTCTATGAGGAGATGGCCGTTGCTGATGATGAAATGGTATACAAAGATTCCCCCATCGCATGGGAGTGGATCAATAGCTCGCCCATCCCACATCCCATGCACATCCATAATGTCATGTTCCGGGTCGTCCAGCGCATATCACCGAATACAAGCAGCTATAGCACCGTCAACCAGGGATTTATTGATAGCGGCTGGAAGGATACAGTGATCGTCTGGCCCGGCGAGCGAGTCAAGATCGCCATGAGCTTTGGTCCCCATACCGGGATGTACATGTATCACTGCCATATTCTTGAACACGAGGATATGACCATGATGCGAAATCTAATGATCATGGATTCCCCAATGCCAATGTAGCGCGCCCTTTGTGCGGTCGATCTGTTAAGCAAAGAGGCTCGGGAAATTTCCCAAGCCTCTTTGTTTATTTTTCCACTTCCACTCTGACTTCGATGATCCGGTCCAGCCTGAAATTTCTCTCTGCATTCCGTAAATGGCAGTGGGCCTTCAAATACACATAATCTGAAAGACCCATTACCTGCAGGGGAGTGATCCAGCGCTCGGTCTGGTTGTTCTCCCCATCCACGTAGCGGATGAGCAGTTTTTTCTGGCTGTAGATCGCCTCTCCCAGCTCAGTGGGAAGCTGGATTCCCTCATTGGGCCAGACGGGCGAGTTATAAATTCCGATATAGTCATCGAGCGGGCGGTTAAATTCCTTGAGACCGTCCATCATCGCAAAGAAAATGCCGCGGGCCGTGTGGGCATCGTCGAGGGCGCGGTGGGCATTTGTGACCGGCACGTGGAAGGCCTCCGCAATAGAGTGCAGGCTGTAGGACGGGAGGTCATAATTCTGGCGTGCGAGCATCAGAGTGTCGATCAGGTTGGGGATCTGGATCTCGCGCTTCAGACGGCGGAACTCGCTATCCAGGAACTGGATGTCGAACTGCGCATTGTGGCAGACCACCACCGCACCCTTGAGCCACTCAACGACTTCATCGGCGATATCCGCAAATAACGGCTCACGGGAAAGCTCCTCATCGGTGAGACCATTTGTGCTCGCGGCGCCAAGCGAAAGAGGACGCTCAGGGTTGACCAGTGACTGGAACTGATGCTTGATGCGTTTTCCCTCGGTCAGGACGATCCCCACCTCGCAGACGCGATCCCCAAACCAGGGGGACAGCCCTGTCGTTTCAAGGTCCAAAAAGGCGAAGCGCGCATTCGATATATCAAGCATATGGACAATTTTACAGCGAAAAGGATTTCCCGGTTTGGTGAGTTTCAGCCTGACCTTTGTGATACAAAGTCACCGCGCCGCGGCCATGGACGGTCCATGTACCGTTTTCACCGTTGTTCAGCAAACCGGTTTGTTCGTCAATCCCGATCAGGGTTACCTCTGGAAGCTGGGTGGTGAGCCTCGGCGCCCAATTTTTCCCAAACGTATCGTGATGCGGCAGGACCAGGGAGTTCGGAACCAGGTTCAGTCCCGGATGGATCTGTCCCTCGCCGGGATCGTAATAATACTGGCACATGACCATCGCGCCCGCACTTGAGCCGGCAATCACCGCGCCATTTCGATAGGCATCCAAAACGGCCTGCCAGGCGCGGCTGCCCTTCAGCGTCTGCCCAAGATAATGGGTAAAGCCTCCAAGCAGATAGATCAGCTTCGCATCCCAAAGTGAGCGGGCGATCGCTTCGTCGTTCGCACTGGCTTTGTCGGTCACAGGAACCGAGAGAACATCCCTGGCTCCCAGGCGCTGGAACCAGCGGACGCCATTGTGTCCCGCGCGCCGATCGTTATGGTCCGGGGCGGCCGCGGTTGGAAGGATGCGGATGGGCGCATCGAAACCGCCAGCCAGTTCAATGGCTTTCAGGTCCGGAGCGCGCATGCTTCCGCCAAATTCCGCACCACCTTCGAGAAGTAAATATCCCATGGAGTTATCTTACCGCATTTTGTTCAGGTGCTGAAGAAACGATTGGGCAGGTCCCGGTGGCTGTTATCAGTTTTGTATGGAAAATGAGAATCCTGCAAGTTGTATAATTTAAAGACGGAACTGGGCGAAGCTAAGGATGGTTCCCGGTATAGGAGATAAACATGTCGATCGAAACCCCAGGGGACCATTTCAGGACGCTGTTCGAATACACCCCCATTTCACTTTGGGAGGAGGATTTTAGCGAAATCAAATGCTTTTTCGGTGACCTGCGGACAAGCGGAGTGACGAGCCTGGATGAGTATCTGGAAACACATCCTGAAGAGATCGAGAAGAACATGCGGCGCATCCGTGTCATTCGTGTCAACCGCGAGACTCTCAAAATGTTTGGCGCAGCCTCTGAAGAGCAATTACTTGGCGGCCTCGGTCGGATTTTTCAGGGCGAAATGCACGATCATTTTCGGGCGCAGTTGATCGCCTTATGGAACGGGGAATTGGAATGGTCCGGCGAAAGTGTAAATTACCGGCTGGATGGCGAACCGCTCCATATCCGCCTGCGCTGGCGCGTTTTGCCGGCCTTTGAGTCGGACTGGAAATCTGTATCCATCTCCATCGAGAATATCACGGTCCTCAAAAAGGCTGAGGAATACCTGCGTTACCTGGGGACGCATGATGTGATGACCGAGCTGTACAACCGGGCTTACTTTGAGGAGGCCTTGCTGAGTCTTGAAGAGGACCGCCAGGATCCGATTGCCGTGATCGTAATGGACCTCAACAATCTGAAACCGACCAACGACCGATATGGACATCAAGCCGGGGATAAACTGATCCGCCGTACTGCTGAGGTGCTGAGAGCTGGCACGAACGGGGTGCACATCACTGCCCGGATCGGCGGCGATGAATTTGTCGTTCTCATGCCCGGTGCAGCCCTGAGGGAGGCCAATGAGCTGATCGAGCGCATCCAATCGCTGGTGGAGGTGAACAATCAGTTTTACAGGGAACCGGAGTTGAGCCTATCGCTCGGTGCGGCAATCAGCGAGCCAGGTATTTCACTGGAAAAGGTGATCAGCCTGGCAGATAATGAGATGTACAGGAACAAGGGACTGTATCATCGCCGTCGCAGGGAGGATTTTGAATGAATCCCATAGCAACTACCAGCCAAACTCGTCGAATCTGATTCCGGTCAGGTGATTGTGCAGTGAGCGACGGATGTAGGGGATTGTGTTCTCTGGCAGGTGATCCATCTCCACCCACAGGAGATCGTCGCACTTGTCAGGCTCTGCATTGAAGGGTTCTTTGTCCCAGCGTTGAATGTTTACAAAGAAGTCGACGCGTTCCTCTCCGTCCAGGCGGTGTAGAACGCTTGAGAATTCGATATCCCGTTCCTCGAGATGGACACCGACCTCCTCGAGCGCTTCCCGGGCGGCCGCGGCGATGACCGTCTCACCGCCATCCAGATGACCGGCCGGGACGCTGTACTGACCATCCGCATAGCCGGTATTGAAGCGCCGGCTCAGAAGGATCTGATTCCCTCGAAGGAAGAATAAATGTACGGTAACCGGGAATGTGGTGCGCATGATGATTTCTCCTTCCTGTATTTTACATGGATGATGCGATGCTACCCGGCAAGCTCGATGGTTTGTCCCAGGTTGGCAGCGACCAGCGGCATGACTTCATCGGCAAACGTATCGGCGGACGATCTCCGCTTTTCGTGCGTCCACTGGTGGGCCAGCCCATAGATCGCCCAGCTGGCTGCCGTCGCGGCGCGCTCACGGGAGACCGAGCAATTGCGAATCGTTTCGATTTTCTCGAGCCAGTGCAGGAGCAGGCCATACACCTGGTTGCGGATCTGCGCCTCGGCCAGGGTCTGGTATTGCTCCTCTTTGTCCCTATGGGAGTGGATCTTTCCCACAAATTCACATACGGCAACAACCAGCGTTCGTAAGTTTTCAATTCTGAATTCACATACATTCAGCATGCGGCGCTCGATCTCTGCGCGGAACATCTCACCGATGGCGTAATCGAGCAGGGCGTACTTGTCGGGGAAGTGGGCGTAGAACGTAGCGCGATTGATTCCAGCGCGGGCCGCGATGTCCTGCACGGAAATCGAATTAAATCCCTTTTCGTCGACGATCTTCAAAAAGGACCGCTGGATTAATTCCCGGGTCCGTTTGACGCGGGGGTCGATTTTTTCCTGGGGGTAGGAAGACAACATTTTTGCTCCTTTGTTGCTTTTCCAACAGTTCTCAAAAAATGATGGTTGACTCTAAAAGGTAAGAAAGGTAAATTAGACAACATCTGTTGGTTAGGCAACAGCTGTATGATAACAGAGCACGCCTGGAAAGTCAAGAAAGATCCTGCACCTTAAATTAGGAATAAATCTTCGGCGAGTGGCTGGGAAAACAGGAGATCCTAACCCCTGGTTAAGGAAAACCTTAATAGAACCAATCTTTTCATAGTCAGGCCCTCGTTAACTATAGATGCAGATCATCTTATAAGAAATTGGAAAGCAATATCTTCTCAAGGCACTGATCGCTTGACTGCCATTCTCTGTCTCCATCCGGCAGGGTTTATCAAAGGCAGGTGCCTTCGGAGAGTTATTGTGAAAATAAGGAGCGATAACCGTGTTACAGGAAAAACAAGTAATTGAGGAGGGGGGATTTGGGGAGCTGGCAAGTGATGAGCAGATCGAGCGCACCGTCGAGGCACTGAAAGCCAATGGCATCGAAGCACTTGTGGCGGAAAACGCCGAAGAGGCAAGAAGAATGTTCTTCGAACGGGTACCGGAGGGGTCCGAAGTATTCCTGGGTGCGTCCGTAACGCTGGAAACTCTGGGGATCAAAAACGAGATCGACTCGTCGGGCCGTTTCAACGCTCTCCGTCCGAAGATGTGGGCAATGGACCGTGCGACGCAGGGACGCGAGATCCGCAAATTGGGCGCCGGGCCGGATTATGCAGCCGGCAGCGTCCATGCGGTGACGGAGAGCGGCCAGGTGCTGATCGCCTCGAACACCGGCAGCCAGCTTGGACCGTACGTGTTCGGCGCCGGAAAAGTTATCTGGGTGGTGGGGGCTCAAAAGATTGTCAGGGACCTGGAAGAAGGGATGAGACGCCTGGAAGAGTACATCGTGCCGCTTGAAGAAGAGCACATGCAGCAGCTTTACAAGGCGCACACCTACCCCAGCAAGGTCTTGATCGTCAACCGGGAAATCAAGCCCGGCCGCGTCACAATGATCATCGTGAAGGAAGAACTCGGATTTTAATCATAAAACGTCCTGACCACTAAACTTCAGGGCGTCGGAATAATCAATCAATTTTTCTGAAACAGGAGAAAACAAAATGAACGTAACAATCATTGGTGCAGGGAATATGGGTCGCGGCATTGGCACACGTGCTGCCGCGGGCGGCCACTCCGTGACTTTCGTGGATGCAAACCCCGAATCGGCCCAGCAGGTTGCAACAGACGTCCAGAAGGCAGCGAAGAATGGGGCTAAGGTCTCCTCTTCCAGCCTGGGTGATGTACAGCTCGGCGACGTTGTTGTACTGGCCGTCTGGTATGGCACCAATCTCGAGCTCGCCAAACAGCTTGGAGAGAAACTTGCCGGCAAAGTGGTTGTGGATATAGCCAACCCGCTGAACCCCACCTATGATGGTCTTGCCACTGCGCCCGACTCATCCTCCGCAGAGGACCTGGCAAAGGTTGTTGCACCGGGAGCCAAGGTTGTAAAGGCGTTCAATACCACCTATGCCGGCACCCTGGTCGCCGGACAGGTGGATGGAAGACCGCTGGATGTCTTCATCGCCGGCGATGATGCCGAGGCGAAGGAGAAGGTCGCCCAGCTCGTCAAGGATGGCGGCATGCGTCCGATCGATACCGGTCCGCTGAGCCGCGCCCGCCAGATCGAGGGAATGCAGTTCCTGCATATCGTCACCCAGGGAACCCTCGGCACCAACTGGGGAAGCGCGATCAAGATCTTGGGATAATAAATCGTTTGGATGCTTATCCCGCGCAGAATTCTCGTGCGGGGTAGCTCCTTAATGGACGAAATCAATTTGCTTTTGTGAGCAAAATTTGGAAAGAGAGTTTTGTATGTCAAATTCAGTGATTCAGTCGGTGAGAGCGCATGATTATGGCAGTCCGGATGTGCTGCAGCTTGAACAGGTCCCGCTTCCTGAGCCGGGCGCTGGCGAGGTGTTGATCCAGCTCAAGGCAGCCGGGGTCAATCCGGCAGATTGGAAAATTCGGTCCGGCTACTTCAAACAGTTCATGCCCCTCCAATTCCCGTGGACTCCTGGACTGGAAGGTGCAGGGGTTGTACAGGCTGTTGGTGCAAATGTTACCGGGCTTAAAAAAGGCCAGCCTGTATATGGCATTGTCAATGGCGCGTATGCTGAGTATGCACTGGCTCAGGCAGCCGATATCCAACCCAAACCTGAAAACATCTCATTTGAAGAAGCAGCTTCGATTCCCGTCGGTGCTCTGACGGCGTGGGCGGCCGTGATCGATACTGCCAATGTCCAGGCAGGGCAGCATGTCCTTGTTCACGGTGCAGCAGGTGGGGTCGGCGTATATGCCGTGCAGCTCGCGCTCTGGAAAGGCGCCCATGTCACAGGAACCGCCTCGGCAAAAAATCTTGAGTTTGTCCGCTCCCTCGGCGCGGAGAAAGTGATTGACTACAATGCCACACGGTTTGAGGAGGTTGTAAAGAACCTGGATGCGGTGATCGATACCGTGGGAGGCGACCTGCCGGAGCGTTCTTTTAAAGTAATTCGTCCCGGCGGCGTGTTTGTAACGGTTGCCGGCCGTCTGGCAGAGGATGCCGGTAAAGCGCAGAACATACGCGCAGTCAGTTCGGGACGGGCTCCTACGAAAAACTTAAAAAAGATTTCAGAGCTGGTGGAGGCAAACCAGATCAGGCCCGTGGTGGGCACGCTCTTCTCTCTCGGTGAAGCGCAGAAGGCGCAGGAACTGAGTCAGGCTGGCCATGGACGCGGCCGGATCATTCTACAAATTGGAAATGACGAAAAGTAATGGAAAAGTTTTTGGAGAAGAGGCAGGAATGGTAATGGAGCATAAGATCGGTTTCGATCTGGTTCCCAACCGGGAATTTGCCAGGCTGGCATCGGATACCCAAATTGAAGCCGTTGTAAATGCGCTGGAGACCAGGAATATCCATGCCGTGGTTGCGAACAGCGGAGAGGAAGCAAAAAAGCTTGTCCTGGATCTCGTACCGCAGGGTGCTGAAGTGTATGCAAATGTATCCAAAACCCTGGAGGACATCGGTGTTACGGCAGAGATCGATAAGTCCGGCCGTTACGAC
>JBLNAU010000269.1:0-6921 GCA_050259515.1 Syntrophothermus sp. | reverse complement strand
GTGCGGCACCTTGATCATACACGCTGTGGCTGCGATACAGACCCAGGTAGTAGAGATCTGTGTTAGCCTTTGTAGCCGATGGCAGAGGCAAAACAGAGTACACGCCCCACAGCCCCTGCTTGTGATCTGTCTCGTCGTCGAAGACATACTTGTTACTCTCGACTGGCCGCGTCGCGATGCCATCGACAGCAACCGGGCCGGAACGATACATGACGCGGAAACCGTCGAACGCTTGGCGCACGTTGGGGCCTTCGCGCACGGCGATGAGCCGCTGGCTACCATATAAAAGTTCCTGGCGCCCCGAGCGCAGGGTGATGCTTTCATTTTCACTAAGCGGTAAACGGAGGTCCAGAAAGCCCTGGTGAAGATCGAGTTCGTTTTTGTCGATGGAGGGGCGGGGACCGCCGGCCCTGCCGTTTTCCAGGCTGCTCTGGAATTGGCCGAACACTCTAACGTCGTCACCTAAATGGACGTCGCCGTGGAGGAAGTAGCGCTGGAGAGCGTAGCCGTTATCCCGCGTTGACTCTTCCTTCCAGTTGAAGTTATCGAAATATTCGTAGCGCTCCCGCGCCTCGCCTCCCAGGCTTAGGTACCAATCTCCCCGGTTGTTGAAGGGGATGTATTTCACCGGATCCCATAGATCCCTTCTCGGACCCTTCTGTAAGTAACGGTAATCCTCATCGGCCCGGTTCAGCTTGTAATTGGGCATGGGCGGCTCGGCTTCCTGGCAGAAAGCCTGCGCTATGGTTGATAAGCCCAGGAAAATAGCCATTGCGACCATCGAAGATCGGCGTATCATCTCCCCCTCCTCCCGTACAGCTACAGCGAGAGCGCTCTGATGGCAAAAGGCTCAATGCTTGATGAAAGTCCTCTTGTCGTATTGCAGAAGGCGATTTTCAACTCTTCCTGGGCAAACTAATGTCCCCTCTGCCTCCTGAATTATTTTATATTCGTCATATTTCCGGCCGCCATGCTGTTGTTGTTTTCGTTCGACTCAAGTACTGCAGACTCAGAGTCTGCTATCACCCCGATGTAATACTTTCCCGATGCAGCACCGCTCGGGACGGTGAAGCTTCCTCTTACCGTGGTTGTGATGCCGGCATTAAGCGATGTCACCGTCTTCGTGCCGAGGAGCGTGTCACTGCTGGTTATTGCAGCATCGTTGGAGAGATAGAAGGCGACTGTAAAACTACCGGCATTTGCTCTCCCCTGATTCTTTATCAAGCTGCTGACGCTGATGCCTTTGCTCCTGCTTGCGTTGACAGGGCCTGAAACACTTATAGGAATAAGGTCCGCAGTCGCAGCAAATGTGGCGATGATGGTGTGGTCGGCGGCGACATTGTCGAAGCTGTAGATTGTTACCGCACCGACGCTGACATCATCCACCAGGACGTCGGCAACGCGGAAGCCTTCCATCGGGGAAATCGTGTAGACCGCGCTGTTGCCATAGTCGACTGTGGCGGGACCGGAGATACTGCCATTGGCTCCGGCCGTAGCGGCTATGCTGTAACTGTTTATGGCGAAGCTGGCGCTGATGGTGTGGTTGGCTGCGACATTGGTGAAGTTGTAGCTGGTCACGGCGCCGACGCTGACGCCGTCCACCACAACGTCCGCCACGTGATAGCCCGTTGCGGCAGCGATGGAGTACGCGGCGCTGCCGCCATAGGTGATTGTGGCGGGACCGGAGATCGAGCCGTTCGCGCCGGCCGTGGCCGTGATGCTGTAGGTGTCGATGGCGAAGCTGGCGCTGATGGTGTGGTTGGCTGTGACATTTGTGAAGGTGTAGCTGGTCACGGCGCCGACGCTGACACCCTCCACCAGCACATCTGCCACGTGGTAGCCCACTGCCGGGGTGATGGTATATCTGGCGCTGCCGCCATGACTGACCACGGCGGGCCCTGTGATCGAGCCGTTGGCGCCGGTCGTAGCGGCGATGGTGTAGGTTATCACGGGCACCGTGACCACGCTGCCGCTATTGCGCGCATCATGCTTGAACATCGGCCAGGGCAGGGGCGATGATGCGGCCGCTTCAAGGTCCCAGAGATAGATATTCAGACGATCATCGATCCAAGCCATTTCCAGCCATCCATCCCCATCAAAATCGGCAATTGCAGGCGTAATCGGCTCACTTGTACCAATATCCACAGTCGGCTTCGGAAAACCGCCTATCATGGCTCCGGAGCTATCGAAGGCTTGCAGCGCAAAGGGATACAGGGCAAGTGCATCGCTTGAGACGACGACATCGGCCTTGCCGTCTCCGTTTACATCAGCGAGGGCGGCTGCGCCGTAACCGAAGAAAGATGCGCTGATGGCACCGCGATATTTGACCGGCCAGCCGTTGAGACGCGTCCCATCCCCATGCCAGGCAAAAATATAGTTTTCGAAATATCCACTCGTGCCCGTCACCGTGTCGTTCCCTGCCACGACTTCCAACTTGTAGTCCCCGTCAATATCACCAAGCGTGACGGGGTTTACCGGAGTGCCTTGTGTGGTTTGCGGCCACCCGCTGACGGGAGATCCATCCGCATGATAGGCATGAACCAGACCGTCAAGCGCGCCTAAAACTATTTCCAGGGTACCGTCCCCGTCGATATCCCCCAGCACCGGATAGGACTGAGACATTATGTTGGAAGAGGGCGTTACCTGGATGGGCCACCCCGGACGAACCGCGCCAGAGGCGTCGAGAAGATACAATAAATGTGTGAAAAGTCCGGCAGCTACTATTTCGTTTCGACCGTCCCCGTCGACGTCGTTGACCGAGACAGGACCAAACTGGGACCCGAGCGACCTCGGCCAACCAGGGAGAGGTATGCCGTCTGTGCCGAAGACGTTGATCCGGCCGCTCCAGTCGCTGACGATCACCTCATTGATGCCGTCGGAGTCCATATCGGCGATAGCGACCGCGGGGTAAGAACCGCCGATCGCCTTCGGCCAGCCGGGGATGAGTGTACCGTCCCGCTTCCAGATGAAGACGTCGCCGGAGTTGTTGGCAGCCACGATCTCTGGGATACCGTCACCGTCGAGATCGCCCACAACCGGTGTCCGCAGGATAAGTCTTCCCACGCCGTTCGGATCGATGGTTTGCGGCCAGCCCGGTAGGATCGACCCGGTATGATCGAAGATGGTAACGGAACTCCCGTATGCGGTCAGCAGCTCGCTTCGACCGTCACTGTTGATGTCCGCTGTGAGCAAATGATCCAGAAACGACATCATGGCATCGGTGGTCCCCACCGGAAGCAGGCTTTGCGGCCACCCCTGATGCAGCGTGGGGTCCACTATGACGCGTATGCTTTCGGTAATGGGCGAATAAGGCGTCACGTTCACGACGACATCGATGAAGTAATGCGCAGCGGCAAGCCCCGTTGTGTCCCAGGTGCCGAGCACACCGTCGACCACCCGCTGCAGGCCGCCGTTGGTCAAGGTTATGGCGGTATTGGGCAGGTACGCGCCGCTCCTGTCCCTGATCTTGATGGTATAGGATACGAAGTTTGAAGGCGCCACCGTGCCGCTGATCGTGACCAGGTTGCCTCCGCGGATGATATGTTCTTTCTTCTGCGTCGGTTCCGAGATCGTCACTTGGTCGACAACAAAGCGTTCGCGGTCTTCATAGCTCTTGCCGAACGCGTCTGTTGCAACGATGCGGATTGTATTGGTCCCGTCGGGGACAGAACGTAGATCCAGGGTGGCAAGCAGCGCTTCCCCGGTAATCTGTGAGTTGGATGTTGCGATCGTGGTCCACGATGCAGGTTGAATTCCGTACCCGTACTGGAGCGTCCAGTTCATGAAGGAAGGCCCGTATGCTACTCCGTAAATGTCGACATGGTCGACACCGGTTGCCGTCGCCGGGGCACGACGGGTAATCAGGGCGGCAAGGGGTGTTTCTGCAAGGGCCTTAAAGGCATTTATCCGGCCGTATCCGGTATAAACATCGAACCCGCTGGTCCAGAGATCCTCGCTGCCGTGGCGGAGGGCCTGGCGGACTTGTTCCGATTTGAATTCGGGATGAAGGGCTATCACCAATGCGGCCAGTCCGCTCACATGCGGGGCAGCCATGCTGGTCCCGCGCGACCGGTAGTAATTTCCGTTGACCACGTTTTGTCCCTGCCACGTGGTTCCGCAGGTGGAGTACATGTCCGTAATCCCTGCGCGCAGTGAAAGGATGCTCTGGTCGCCCAACTCGGAGCACCCCAGCCCGCTTTCTCCACCCGGTGCGGCTACGTCCACCAGACCGTAACAGGAGAAATCGGACGGCACGTCCAGGTGATCTGTGGAGGCAACGACAACACTCTCTGCCATGTTCTGCGGAGGTCCCAACGCGATATCGCTGCTGCTGTTCCCCGCTGCGAATACCAAGACCGTCCCCAGGCCGTATGCGGTTCGCACGGCATCCTCGATTACCGGGTCACTCGGGCAGCCGTAGGAGCACCCCCAACTGTTGTTGATTACATCTGCTCCGTTCATCGCGGCATATTCGATTGCAGCAGCCAGGTTCGACATCGATCCACTGCCATAATTGTTCAATGCTTTCAGCGGCATGATCCTGGACTGTGGAGCGACTCCGATAATGCCGACGCCGTTATTACCGGTCGCGGCGATAGTGCCCGCAACATGGGTCCCGTGTCCATGGTCGTCTGCGGGGTTATTGTCGTTATTGACAAAATCCCAACCGGCAACAAGGTTAGCCGCAATGTCAGGATGGGCGGCATCAATGCCCGTGTCCACTACCGCTACCACGACGCCGTTTCCCTGTGACAAGTCCCATGCCTGCTCTGCCTGGATCTTTTTGAGATTCCAGAGATCATCGTACCCCTGCCCCCAGGAACCGGTAGAGCCATAGTAGGGATCGTTCGGCAGGAATTGAGCCTCTGCATAATAGTCCGGCTGTGCATACTCTACGTGCGGATCTTTTTCGAAGGCCTTCGCCGCTTCCACGATATTCACTTCAGAAGACAACTCCAGAACATATATATGGGCAAGATCAGGGAGGCTATAGTTACCCGGAGCTCGCGCAGTGCGGCCTGGCCTGTATTTCTTTGCCTTTTCCAGTTTCCGTTTATGATGCTCCTGGATTTCCGGGAGGGATTGCCCGCCGAGGGAGACATCCTCCGTCTCGCTGCGGAACAGGGGTTTTGCTGTTCTCACGCGCTGATCCGCGTGCAGCCGGTCGAGGGATTCGCTCCGGTCCGTGGTGTGGTCTTTAAAATGCTTCTTTTCGTTTACGATCCTAGCGACTGAAGCTGTCACCGAGTCCCGGTATTTCACGATCAGCCGGCCTGGAGCGTACCGGGTTTCGCCTTCCTTCGTTGTCCAGACTCCCGGCACACCATCGGTCACCGCGTCCATAGTGACCGTCGTTTTATTGCGCCGCACGTGCAAGGTTTGGGATTGCTCTATTCCCTCCTCCGCAGCCCAAAGAGGTAACGCAAAGAACAGACATCCTAAATACACAACAAGAAGCAATCTGCTTTTGATCGTTTTCATTTCCCCCTCCTCTTGCAATAAATGCTTAGTAGCGGTACTCAGCAAAGCAGACCACTTTTCTTTCGTCACATATCGGCGTCGCTCTGCGTCCTCGCCTGCACAATATTTACAGAAACCTTCGCTAATATTGAAGAAAAACTACTGATAGCTGCGGAAGCATATCATTGGGGTTAATGACAGACAACGAAAAAAAGTAAATAAATACACCATCAGCTCACGAAGTTGCCGGTGCCTGCCAGCCTCCATGCCCACGCGCCGACCACAGCGGGTTGGAGAAGGCGCATGTCTGACTGCGAAGCACATAGGTCACATTGGGTGCTTGACAATTTTTAATAGCCCCTAATAATTGCCTTCATCAAATTTAACGCCAGCATGGGAGGCAGCGATGAGCGAGGCATACGACATCCAAAAGCTTAAGGATCTCAGCGACGGGGACTTGGTCCTCCGCGCAGAGACCGTGGCCGATCTCATGGAGGACCACGAAGCCTTCAAGGATCAAACCATTCCCACCTGCATTCCGGGTCCGGACCAAATCAGGGAGGTCGCGCAGCAGGTCAAGCAGAAATCGAATTTAGCAAGGCAGGATCCAACGAAGGAGCACGAAAGGCAGGCTGCTCGGTAAAAGATGATTAATGCCATAAGGTTCTCCTGACAGTACGTGGTGATGTATTCGGAGCATACCGACAACCCTGCCCTGCTGGACACCATTGGCGTGGATAGAGCCCAAAAAACCAGTCGGAGCACAGCCATCAAGATGCCAACGAAGTTTGACCGGTTCACCGTCACCCACGGCAAGGAGTCCGGCACCGTAAAGATCCACGTCAGCAGTTGGGAAGGCAAGGGCAGTGTTGACGTGCACATCTGCTACGGCAATCCGGAGTCGGAAGAGTCGTGGCAGCCGATAAAAATGGCACACTACTGCCACTTCACGGTGGATGGATTGGAACCGGCCCGTAGAGCCTACTTCAGGGCGAGGCTGATCAAGGATTCCGGCATCGCCCCCTGGTCCGATGTAGTCGAGCTCATCATCATTTGAAAAAAAAGCGGCTGCATTCCGGTGCAGCCGCTCTTCCAAGCAATTCCCCCTCCCATGTCTTAAAGACCTCATCAAGAAGAAATCCTTCTCACCAACGCGCAAAGACCAGCAGAAAGCCGTGATCGCGGGTCCTCCTTCGCACCTGCATCTCAGCCGACACTGTTGGCCTTCCTGTTCAGATACCCCCCAACCGGAATAGTGCAATTCTGCCAGCAATAGCGCTATTCGGTTACAGATCTTCTTATTTCATACAAAATAGTCAGATTTCCCGTGCAAATTTGCTTATTCTCCTCGCAATAGTGCAAATCCTGCAGAAATAGTGTTATTTGTCGTCGAATAGTGCTATTTGTCGCGGAATAGTGCAATTTCAGCGGGAATAGCACTATTTGAATTGAAATAACCAA
>JBLNAU010000268.1:0-4063 GCA_050259515.1 Syntrophothermus sp. | reverse complement strand
GGACACCGGATGAATCGGCCGTGATGATGCGCGATCTTCTTGGCTGCAGGCTGAATGGCGCCCGCCGCGATGCAGTCGTGCTGAACGCGGCTGCCGCCCTGGCTGCAGATACGGGTGATTTGAAGTCGGCGCTGGTTGAAGCGGCAGACTCCCTGGAAAGCGGGAAGGCCCTTGCCAAGCTCGATGCCCTGGTCGAATATTCACAAAGCTTCCAGACCCTGCAATGAGCATCCTCGCAAAAATCATCCAACAGACAAGGATCGAGATCGCCGCCCTCGACGGGCGATCCCTGCGCCGCGCTGCAGAGTCTTCTCCAGCTCCCAGAGATTTTCTCGCCGCCGTCTCCCCTCGCCCTCTGGGAGAGGGGCCAGGGGTGAGGGGAATTTCATTAATCGCCGAGCTCAAACGCGCCTCCCCTTCCAAAGGCATCCTTGCCCCGCACCTCGACCTCTTCCAGGTGGCAGACATGTACGCCCAAAATGGTGCCTCGGCGATTTCTGTATTGACCGATGAGAAGTTTTTCCAGGGCAGCCTGGAAACCCTGCGCCAATTGCGATTTGAGCGAAATTGTAAACTGCCTTTGCTTCGGAAGGATTTCATCATCCATGAATCCCAGATGTATGAGTCGAGGATCAATGGCGCGGATGCCGTTCTGCTCATCGCGGCTGCGTTCATCGATGACTCTCTTCTCGCAGATTTACATGCGTTGGCACTGGAACTTGGATTCACCCCTTTGGTGGAAGTCCATGATGAAGGTGAAACGGAGCGTGTTTTGAAGCTGGAAGGCGTTCGCTTGATCGGGATCAACAACCGCAACCTTGCGACCTTCGAAGTTACGCTCGAAACAACCGAGCGATTGCGACCCATGATCCCCGGGTCGATTGCCGTCGTTGCAGAGAGTGGAATATTCAGTGCCAGGGATGTCCAACGGCTGGCAGATGCCCATGTGAACGCCATTCTTGTAGGTGAAGCTCTGGTCACTTCTGAGGACATCCCTGCCAAGGTCCGTGAGCTTTCCGTACTGGAAAGCCAGCGATCGAGCCTTTGAGCTTCAACCTTAAACAAACGAGTTATGACTAAAATTAAGATCTGCGGAATCAAAACTGTGACCGATGCCCTGGCTGCCATGGATGCAGGTGCGGACCTGATCGGGTTTAACTTCTACCCGAAAAGCCCGCGTTCTATCGATGTGGGCGTGTGCCGGAATATCATGTCGGTGATGCGGCATTATGGACACATTCAGTATGTGGGGGTGTTCGTCAACGCACCGGCTTGTGAGATCCGTGCCACGCTGGAAACCTGCGGATTAAGCCTTGCCCAGCTCCACGGAGATGAAGCCCCCGGCATGCTGGAGGAACTGGACGGGAAAGCCTTCAAAGCCTTTCGCGGCATACCGCAACATGTGGATGGATTTGCGAGGCAGGATGCTCCTGCATTTCTGCTGGATGCTTCGGTGAAAGGGCTATACGGAGGAAGCGGTGTAACCGCGGACTGGGCGTCGGCAGGGGAGCTGGCAAAGAAATATCCCTTGTTGCTGGCAGGCGGATTGACACCGGAAAACGTTGCAGCCGCCGTATGGCAGGTCAACCCGTGGGGCGTGGATGTGGCCTCCGGCGTGGAGTCCGAGCCGGGGAGGAAGGATCCGGCGAAGATGTCCGCATTTGTGCGTGCCGTACGGGAAAGCGAAAAAGTAATGGACGATGGACGATAGGCTGGTGACCATGATGATCTGGCCCAGGAATTTGAACGCAGATAAGGAGATTGCTTCGGGCTGAGGCCCTCGCAATGACAGACATGACTCTATTACCTCATAAATTTGGCCCCTACGGCGGACAGTTCGTGCCGGAAACATTGATGCCTGCCCTGATCGAGCTGGAAGCGGCGTTCGTGTCTGCCAGGGCGGATCCCGCCTTTCAACAGGAATTCAACCGGCTGATGGCATCGTTCGTGGGCCGTCCCACGCCTCTGACCCATGCCAAACGGTTATCGGAAAAGCTGGGTGGCGCACAGATCTATCTCAAGCGCGAGGACCTGGCTCATACTGGTGCGCACAAGATCAACAATGCACTAGGCCAGGCGCTGCTGGTCAAGCGGATGGGGAAGAGGCGCGTGGTTGCAGAGACAGGCGCCGGTCAGCATGGAGTTGCCTCGGCCACCGTCGCAGCGCTGCTGGGTCTGGAATGTGTCGTGTACATGGGTGTTGTGGATATTGCCCGCCAGGAGCCGAATGTATTCCGTATGAAGCTGCTCGGCGCGGAAGTGAGGCCCGTGACTTCCGGCACACAAACCCTGAAGGATGCCATCAATGAAGCGATCCGGGATTGGGTGACGAATGTACACGATACCCATTACCTGCTCGGTTCGGCGCTCGGCCCGCATCCGTACCCGACCATCGTGCGCGAGTTCCAGTCCGTGATCGGCTCGGAAGCGCGCGAGCAGATCCTGAAGGAAGTGGGGCGCCTGCCCGACACGGTCATTGCCTGCGTAGGCGGTGGGTCCAATGCCATCGGTGTCTTTAGCGGGTTCATTACCGATGATAAGGTGGAATTGATCGGCGTCGAAGCGGGAGGCAGCGGGATCCCGAGCGGCAGGCACGCGGCCCGTTTTGGTGATCCCGCCAGGGGACGTGTGGGCGTCATTCATGGCACGCGCACCTATGTCCTGCAGGATGAGGATGGGCAGATCGCGGAAACTCATTCCGTCTCAGCCGGGTTGGATTATGCCGCCGTCGGCCCCGAGCACGCCATGATGCGGGATAATGAACGCGCCTTTTACACTTCGGCAACCGACAAGGAAGCACTGGACGCCTTCCAGACCCTTTGTCACACTGAGGGGATCATCCCGGCGCTGGAATCCTCCCATGCTGTTGCCGAAGTCATCAAGCGCGCACCCGGAATGAGGAAGGATCAGGTGATCCTGGTCAATTTGTCGGGTCGAGGCGACAAGGATCTCAATACTGTCATCAAAGAGCTGGGCGATATTGGATAGAACGAGGCACCATGGATCGAATCGAAAACACCTTCAAAAACAAACCGATCTTTATGCCCTATTTCCCCCTGGGCTATCCCGACCTGGACACATCCATCGATGTGATCGATGCGCTTGCCAAAAATGGCGCGGACCTGATCGAGGTGGGCCTGTCCTTCTCCGATCCGCTGGCAGATGGTCCGGTGGTCCAGCAGGCCACGCAGATTGCGCTGGAGAGGGGAATTACGGTTACGAAATCGCTGGAAGCTGTGAAGGAATTACGCAGCCGCAGGGTCGAGATCCCGCTTATCCTGATGGGTTATTACAATCCCATGCTGGCCTATGGCCTGGAGAAATTTGTCTGTGAGGCGGTCAAGGCGGGCGCGGATGGATTCATTGTGCCGGATCTGCCATTTGAGGAGGCGGATGAGTTTAGATCTGCATTGAACTCGGTTGAAACGCGGTTGGATGATGGAAATCGCGCTTCGACTACCAGCGAGAAGAGCGCTCGCTCTCCGCTCAGCGCGGTCCCCTTGATCCAAATGCTCGCGCCTACGACCCCTAATGAACGGATGGAAAAAATCGCCCGCCATGCAGAGGGGTTTATTTACCTCGTTTCGGTCACAGGTGTGACGGGTGAGCGCCGATCCCTCTCGGACGGGCTGGATGGATTGATCGCCCGCGTTCGGGAGCACACCTCGGTGCCTGTCTGTGTGGGGTTTGGGATCAGCACACCGGAACAGGCTCATCAGGTCGGTGCACTGGCGGATGGGGTGATCGTCGGTTCAGCTTGTGTGAAGGCCATTGGGGGAAGTGAAAAACCGGTCGAGGCGGCCATCAAACTGGCCAGGGAATTTAAAAACGCACTACGAGAATAAGCTGTAAGTTTGATCTGCGATCTCGATCGTATTCCCGGGCTCGAAATTGGAGACGAACCAGCCATAGGCTCTTTGCCCGTCGGCGCCGCTCTTGTCGGTGAATAAGAGCTGCTCACAGATCACGGCCAGGTCTTCGATCACCCGCTCGTAGCGATAATACGCCAGGGCAGGCAGGTCCATCTCTGTTTTTCCGTATCCCTGATAGAACAGGTCGATTT
>JBLNAU010000267.1:0-3805 GCA_050259515.1 Syntrophothermus sp. | reverse complement strand
ATTCTAGAAATGTAACCTGTTCTTTTAGGAATGCGTCTTGTATTCATCCATTGCCCGAAGTTTGTATCGGGCGCGGCTGGAGGTAAGAAATTTAAAGGATTGCGAAAGAGGGGGAAATGTGGGAGGACCCTAACACGGCTTCTCACCATTTATTCGAAGAGGCCTGCCGTTTTTCCAGCGGGCCTCTTCTGCTTGGTTTTCATCACCTCATCCCGGGTACTGATCTGGAACACCCCCTCTTCAACGATTGTTGAATTTCTTGTTTCCTCCACTTTTTGTGTAACTTTTCACAGATGGGGTCGTCTTGATAGTAGAACGAACAGAATTCCACTTTGGCACAAGAGGGCATGCGAACGCCTTTTATAAATACCATTCCTGGGGGAAGCCGGGGGAAAAAAGTGGAAACAACCAGCGCCGCCGTTTGGGGGCGCTGGTTGTTTTAAGCTCTGGCGGATCGATTACTGGGTCAACTGGACGGCGGGCGGGATGGGCGGCTGGTAGTTCAGGTTGGCCTGGTAGTCGATCCTCGTTTCGGAGGAACCGGAGAGATTGACATGCCAGCCGACGATCTGGCATTCGAGCCCGGCCGCGCCGCCTCCGCCCTGGACGGTGACCTCCGAGCTGGGGGCGAAGATCGAGCCGACGAAGCTTGAGTCGCCGTTCCCGTTGACGACGACCACATCTCCATTGCTGGGCGGGACGTAGAGCAGCAGGCCGGCAAAAGGACCGCTATCCGGGGCATCGAGGCGGATGGTGGCACCACCGTTCCACTTGACGAAGCCGCTTACCATGTCGATCGTTACATCGTGCCCATTCAGCGCTTGTCCACCGTTGACCTGGAAGTCACCCTGGACGCAATACGTGCCCGATTGCAGGTCCGTGACCCCGGCCGGCGGGAAGGCGCCGTCCCAGTTGCCCGGGCTGAGCGTATGGCCATCGGGCTGGATGACGGCATTCGTGCTGCCACACGAGATATTGGGCAGCGGGGGAGCCGCAATGACGGGTGACTGGTTATGAAGACAGCCCGGCTCTGAGATGATGACCTTGCCCGCGGTATATTGGTAATCTCCCACCGTTTGCAGGCAGGGCGTGGTGAGCACACCCGGGCTGCTGCTCTGGTTGTAAAAAGCGTTCGGCGTGCAGTTCGAATTGACGTAGATGCCGGAGCCGGTGATCGTCATGTTGGCGTTCCCGTTAAAGAAGACTGACTTGCATCCCGAGGGGTCCAGGCCGACGATCGCATTCCCTGAATACAGGGTCTCAATATGGCTGGGGACCGTCCGGGCCACGGCTACGACCTGGTTGGTCAGCTCATCCCGGCCGATCACTCGGGCAAAGGTGGTTTTAACATGCGAGGTGATTTCGACCTGGATGTATTCATTATTGCCGGCATACGGTCCGCTCGTGGGCGGGTCTTGGACGGTGACGATATTGCTGCTGCCGTTGTTGTTGTACCCGTTGCTGGCGGCCCGGCTGAAGGCGGCTGTTTGATAAGCCTGCCCGCGGATCTTGGCGAGGGCGGCGGCCAGGGCAGCGTTGTCGGCGGCATTCTGGGCATGGCGTTTGTCAGAAAATACCATGGACCCGTCGATCGCCAGGGCAGCGAAACCGATCAGCATGATCGCTGCAAACGCGATGAGGATGAGAGCCTGTCCTCTTTCGGAGGAATGTCTGGGCATCGGTGATACTCCTTGTGAAAATCTCGCCACATGACGTCATGTGCTGAGCGCGGGTACACATCCGACTCGACAGGCTTGAAAGGTTGTCCTCCAGATTACTTTATTGAAAGGTTTGGGATTACTCGTCCTGGGCGCAGCGAAAGCCGATGCGCGGGGAGAAGTCGCCGGGCGTATTGGGGACGACCTCCAGGTTCGACCCCGGCACCGCCGAGCGCTTCGGTACCCGGATATTGATCTCTGCGTCGCCCAGGCTGCCGCCGCGTACCACCCGTTTCAGGCTGGCACTGGATTCGGGCCCGGTGGGATCGACCGCATCCGCCTGGGTGTTGTAATAGGTCCCGCCATAAAAATCATTCGTCCATTCCGCCACATTGCCGGCCATGTCCAGGACACCGAATGGGCTGGCGCCGAGCGGATACGTCCCCACCCGGGAGGTATCCCCGACCAGCATGTTGAAGTTGGCGCGCAGACCGTCGGCTTTGTCCTCGCCCCAGGGGAAGGTGCGCCAGTCATCGCCGCGCGCCGCCCGTTCCCATTCCGCTTCGCTGGGCAGACGCCGGCCGGCCCACTCGCAGTAGGCGTGGGCCTGTCCCCAGGTGACGTAGATGACAGGATAATCCTTGAACTCGACGGTGTTGAAATATTCGGGACGCCGTGCGGATTTGAAGCTTTGCGGCGGCGTGCATGCTCCGGACTGGAGGCACAGCAGGTACATGGCGTTGGTCACTTCGAGCTGGTCCATCCAATAGGCATGCAGCGTGACGTAATGGGCGGGCCGCTCGTCGGGAGCCGAGCGCGCATCCATGCCGCCCATGCGGAATGTCCCGGCCGGGATGTAGATCTGCGGCATCCCATCGACTGGGGAGGTGCGCAGGCTGGATTCAGTGGGAGCCGCGCTCGGTGTGGCCGCGACCATCGTAGCCGTTGGCAGGATCGCCTCAGCTGTGGCGGAGGGAACGGTGCTCGTTGGCTCGACGGTTGCAGCGATCGTTGAAGTCGATTCCACAACCGGGATTTGTGTCCCCGTGCAGGAGGAGAGGAGGACGAGGCTGAAGAGGGTGGAAATGATTTTTTTCATAACAATGATATGTCATTGCGAGGAGGGCGATAGCCCGACGTGGCAATCTCCTGTTAGGCGGGAATTTCTTTCTCGAACGGTTTCACTGGTTAAGTGAGAAGATTGCCTCGCAACTCCACATGTGCGGTTAATGACAGGATGTTACGGCGTTGCTCCGACAAACGATATCGCATACAGGGCATCTTCATATCCCGGGTGGATGGCGAGGGCTTTGCGCCAGTTCTCCACCGCGCCATTGGTGTCCCCTTTGCGGTACAGGGCCCAGCCGTGCCAGAGCCAGGTCTCCTCAGACATATCGGTTCGCTGCAGGGCATACTCGGTCAGCGCCAGCAGATCGTCCGTCCGGTTGGCCTGGAAGTTGGCGATGAACGGCCCGAACTGGTAGCGGAACATCCGCTGGGGCAGTCCGAGCTCACGGGCCTTGTCATAGGCGGTGTTGGCCTCCTCGTAGCGCCCGAAATAGACCTGGTTGCTGCCCACGTTGAACCATGCAAACGCGTCATTGGGGTCCTTCTGAGTGGCTTCCTCGGCGATGTTCAACGCATTCAGCCGGTTCAAGCCCTCGTCCCAGTTATCGCCGAGGAGGGTCTTGACCTGATCCTCCTGCTCGGGCAGGTACACCACCATGTACACATAATTGAACGGCTTCCATTCGGACTCTACCTGTTCATAGGGGATCTTTTTATCCGGACCGCGATAGGCATCCTGGGCGGTGAATGTGGCGGTGGCATCGTCGTACCCGGTCAGGAGCAGATAATGGGCGGCCCATAAATCGTCATCCGGCCAGCCGGTATCGTCGGGGTTGAGGGCGGTGGTCCCTTCGATGATGACCGGGTACCCGGCGGCGATCAACCGCTTGAGGGTATCCAGGTCGCCTCCCACGCGATAGACGACCCGCAGCCAGCCCGCGTAATTGCGGACCCAGAAGGCCAGCTCCTCCGGGTTGACATTCCGGTCGCCGGTAACGGGCTTGATCACATCCGAAATGGTCTTCTGGTCGCCCGTCCAGCCGTAGTATTTCAACAGCATGGAAAGGGCGGCCGGTCCG
>JBLNAU010000266.1:0-12309 GCA_050259515.1 Syntrophothermus sp. | reverse complement strand
TCTACGATCTGGGCGCGCGCGGCCTGGTAGAGCAGGGTCTCTGTGCGCGGCTGCATCTCCTCGTTCTTGAGATCATGGATCACCTCCCGGATCTGCTCGCCGATGGATGTGCCGCCCGGCTCCCGCGTGGGGAAGACAGTGTATCCCTTTCCTCGCAGGAAATCGACAAGATGGGGAATATGAGATGTTTTGCCTGAGCCTTCAGGGCCTTCGAGGGTGATGAACAAAATGAGGGTTCCTTTTTACGCAGTGGCGGAAAATTTATAGGCCTATCGACTGAATTGTAGCCGACAAATTCACGCAAGGTCTGTCGTTTTATGGGACAAGTGGCAATGAATTATATATTTGTTCCCCATGATTTAAACACAAGTTTTTAAGTCTCCTGTAATTTGGCCGGACTAGAATGGGGCTGAATAAGGATAAGGAGGCATAATGTCCTGGAGAAGGGTATTTTATGCGTTTTTCGTAGTGGTGGTGGCGGGTGTATCGGCGCTGGCCGGCGCGTTTGCGGGTGGGACAGCCGTTTACCGGGCGGTTCAAAACCGCAGCAGCTTTCCGGCCTCCATTCAAAAAGTCATCCCGGCAAGCAATACCAGTCCCAATCAAACATTTACACTGGATACAGCAAATATCGAGACGTCCGTTACCCAGGCCGTGAAAAAAGTGGGTCCCGCAGTGGTAACGGTGGTAGGGACCATCCCCGGTCAGATGACATTCTTTGGACCGACGGGTGACCAGACCGTAAGCGGAACCGGTTTTTTCATCACCGATCAGGGCTATATCCTGACGAACAATCACGTGGTGGAAGGAACCAAGCAGGTCAATATCGTTCTTTCGGATGGGACCCAACAATCCGCAACCATTGTGGGGACCGATCAATACTCTGATATTGCCGTTCTTAAAACCGATGGCAAGGTCCCGGCGGTCGTGACCCTTGGAAATTCAGACAAGCTCGACCCCGGTGAATCGGTGATTGCCATCGGTTCGCCGCTGGGAGATTTCAAGAATACCGTCACCATGGGCGTGGTCAGTGCAACAGGCCGGTCCATTGATAGCGGCAAGGGCTACACCATCGAGAATTTGATCCAGACCGACGCGGCCATCAATCATGGCAACTCTGGGGGGCCGCTGGTCAACCTGGCCGGTGAGGTGATCGGCATCAATACTCTCATTGTCCGTGATACCGGCAGCGGGGATGTGGCGGAAGGCCTCGGCTTTGCCATCCCGATCAGTACGGCCCAGGCGGTGGCCCAGCAGATCATCCAGAAGGGATATTTTGCCCGGCCCTATATGGGGATCAGCTTTCAGCCGGTCACGCCAGATATTGCCGATCGTTATAACCTGCCTGCAAAATGGGGTGCCTATATCACGCAGCTGGAAGCGGGCAGCCCGGCAGCCCAGGCAGGTCTAAAGGCAGGCGATATCATTACCCGGGTCGGCGATATCACACTGGACGATACTCATTCGTACATCAATGCGCTATTTACATACAAACCGGGAGATACTGTCCCACTGACAGTCATGCGGGATGGACAGGCCGCACAATTGCAGGTTACTCTGGGTGAGGCACAGCATCAGTAAGTGCACCTGTAAACACGTACACAAGGAAACAGGTAAACAAGTACACTAGTAAAAAAAGTACACAGGTGGACATGTTACATGTCCACCTGTGTACAAGTCTACTTATCTACTATTCTCTAAAGATCCTCACATGCCTGCGAGGTTCCTTGCCATAGGAATGGCTGATCAGCTCGGCATTGCGTGCCATCTCGTGCTGCAGTCTGCGCACCAGCGAAGGGCCAGGCGGCAGGTCCACCCAGCGCTCACCGTTCAGTACGGCCGTGATGGCCTGCTGGGTCTGGTCGCGCACTGCATCCACATCTGAGGACATGAAATGATCGCCCTTCAGGTTGAACAGGTCGCCCAGGAATTGTTCCATCTGCCCGACCGTTGTCGAGCGCAGTACATAGATCGGCAAACCGCGGCTTTCGGCATCGACGATGGTCTGCTGGCGGTCGCGGTAGTATGTGCGCAAAGTGACCAGCGCATCCGCTTCACTTGGATCCTTGACCACAATGGCCGGGACCCCGAGACGCTTGGCCGCCTGCATGAGACGGTTGCGCGCCACGCCGTAGGGATAGATTCTTACCGTTTGCATGACCCCGCGTACCGGCTCAAAGCGCGGTGGCGTGGGGATGGGCATGGACTCCTCTGCCTCGGGAGCGGTGGTTGTTGTCCGGCCGCGGCGTGTTGTGGTTTTTGTCTCCTTGGAAGCCTGGCGGGATTTCTCGGTGCTTGCCGTTTTTTCGATCTGGATCGCGCCCTGCTCGTCACGGGTCCGCACTTCGGGAGGAAGCGGGTAGCCGCGTAAAAGCGCATCCACGGAAGCCATGATGTCCGTGTGGACAGTAAAACGATCGCGGGTCTGGATCTCGATCAGCACGTCGAAGGTGGGCGGGGCGCGTCGCTCCAGGACCGTTTTCTGGGTCCCTCGCCGGCGCGCTTCCTCATCCGACAGCGTGACCGCTTCAATACCGCCGACCAGGTCGCTTAAGGTTGGGTTGAGCAGCAGGTTGTCGAGTGTCTGGCCATGCGCTGTGCCGATCAATTGGACGCCGCGCTCGGCGATCGTGCGGGCTGCCAGTGCTTCCAACTCACGCCCGATCTCGTCGATGACGATGACCTCCGGGTTGTGGTTCTCCACGGCCTCGATCATGACCTCATGCTGCAGGGTTGGCTCGCGCACCTGCATGCGGCGGGCCTTGCCCACGGCGGGATGCGGCACATCGCCGTCGCCGCCGATTTCATTGGATGTATCCACGATCACCACGCGCTTGGATTCTGCAAGGATGCGGGCGGCCTCACGCAGGAGGGTCGTCTTGCCCACGCCCGGGCGGCCGAGGATCAGCACGGATTTGCCCGATTCGATCAGGTCCTGGATGATATCCACCGTGCCATAGACCGCGCGTCCAACGCGCAGGGTCAGCCCAACGACCGCGTTGCGGCGGTTGCGGATGGCTGAGATGCGGTGAAGCGTGCGCTCGATGCCGGCCCGGTTGTCGGTGTCAAATTCGCCAATTCGTTCGTCGACATAATCGATCTCGGCGCGGGTTACTTCGGTCTCGCGGATATTGACCTCCCCATCCACAAAGCGGGAGGTGGGGATTCTCCCCAGGTCGAGAATGATCTCGAGCAGGTTGTCGCTGTTATTCGCCTTTTCCACCGCATGGCGAATATCGAGAGGGAGAACATCGAGTAGAGCGTCCAGATCGTCTGTTATCTTTTGTTGAGTCATAGGTTAATAAGGTATGTGAAAAGGTCACATTCCACGTGTGTTATGGAGTATTCATGGGTGTGACTGGGGGAAGGGAAATACCTACTTGCGCCGCGATATCCCTGCTCTGCACGGCATACAGACATTAAAGGTGTGTCACCATGGAAAAGTTCCTGCCTATTCATCAGTCTATATACAATTATACGAGGAATAGTCCATCCTCGCATTGGAAATTGTTGTAGAAATATATAAGAATTTAAGGAAATTCTTATCCTCGCTGGCGATCAGGTGGAGAGTACAGGCTGATTTTTTGCGTAAATTTGATGCCATTTGCCCAGGACCGGATAAATAATAAAAGGCGATTGTTTAAAACCGGAGATTTCCATGGCCTTCTAATTTCGAAAAATTACAACCACAGATTTAACCTGGTTTTGTGGCGTCTTCTTCATCTGAATGGCTGCAATATCATCCGCTGAATAG
Source organism: Syntrophothermus sp. (assembly GCA_050259515.1). GTDB lineage: Bacteria > Chloroflexota > Anaerolineae > Anaerolineales > Villigracilaceae > Defluviilinea. Next base: position 8,555 of record JBLNAU010000266.1, on the reverse strand, counting down.
GAAACGGATTTGTTTAAATAATTTACGATCAGGCAGTCGTTCTCCAGTGTGATCCTGAGAGGAGAAAAATACCAGCTGAGCAATGCCTGTGCGCAAAACAGCAGGCCAAGAAGACCAGCGAATAATAAATAATCTTTGTAAAAATAGAGCAGTAAAGCCAGAATGACCAGTAAAAGACCGATTGCCAGAGTAACCAGATTATTTCTGTAACTACGCAAAAGAGGGATATTCTTTTTGATACCGAACAAGTCAGGTCGCTTGGAATAGAGCAGGTCAAATATCTCTACAGACTTATCCAGCATCGGATTAATGGATACAGCGCTGCTGCCGTCCCGGTTGTGCAGCTTAAGGGAGGAACCTTGGGACGAAACATGACGGATATCAGACCACTGGAGTGATTTTTTACCGAACAGATTCCTTGTTGTAATCCTTGAATCTGAAACCGTTACGCTGGAGGTCAAAAACAGGATCAATAAAATTACACCCAGCCCAATCAAAACAGCGAAAAACATAAATTCCCGTATTCCAACAAACCAACCCGCGCCAACACACAACACCAGGAACATCAGATAAAACACCCCCAAACTTTTGATTTGTGAATAGCGGAAAGTTTTTTCGTTTGATTCCATGTCTCCACCTCGAAAGCTTGTCTCTGCAAAATACAACGAATAAAATTTTTTCCTATAAAAGATCAATTTTATAGACACATACTCCCCTGAATAGGAAATTTCAATCCGGCAGTTTTAACCCAGGCTATCGTAAATTGGTGCTTCAAGGCAATACATGGCCAGGGCATTACCAACCTGGCTTCCTCAATTCTCGGGAGAATCCACTGCCTGCTTAAAGCCGGTGAAAGCTTTCAGGGCCTGCAGCAGCGCGTCATTTCCTTCCTGGATGCCCTTAAATCTGACTCTCTGTCCATTGACCAGATGGATCGTGACAAAAGCCCGCGTGCGGCGGTTCCAGCCCTGCTCATCCAGGAAGTAGGCATCGATATCCTCGCGGGCGATCACACGCTTCGACACCAGGTAGCTGATAACCAGCTCTGTACTGCCGATCTCGAGTTTTCTTGCCATCCGAAAAGCAACGAGCAGGCCGGCAAGGCTTATCATAAATAAGATAATTGTCTTGATCAGATCACCAATGCCTGACCAAAACAGGCCCATCGCCAGCGCGATGCCAAGCAAGGAGATCTCAAGGATCACCAAGGGTTCGACCAGGCTCATATGGAAGGTTTGTGGAGATTGATTATCGAATGCCTGCATATTTCGCTTCCTGATCAATGTTCTAGGGCTTCATCCAGTCTTTCAATGCCCCGCTTGAATGCCTGTTCATCAGATGTTTTTTATATCTGTTTTGCTTACCCGGGAAGGCTGAATCCGAACCCCGGCCGGCACGGACGGGACCGTCTGCGCTTCCTTCACCAGGTGAGCTAGATGTTTCACCATCACCGCCTGGCGGTCCGCTCCCTGGGCGCCCAGGTCGGCCAGAACAGGCTCGAGCCAGGCTTGATAGGAGCGAACACATACATATACGGGACGGTTGCGTCGGTCCGGGAGACTGGCGATCAGGGATGCCAGTTTTCCGCTTACATCGGTTGCTTCCGGATGAATGAGCGGGGCAAGCACAATGCCATACACACCTTGCGAGACGCCCACATAACATTTGGCGCCTTCGTTGCACATCCAGCCCATCGCGCCATCGCGGGGCTGGGGCTCGACCGGGTGGAGCAGGGGCGGCACAATTTGATGATAGAGGTTCTGCATCGATTGGACGTGGATGGATTTGACTTTCGTCCATTCCACGCCTGAATCGGTTTCGCTGATTTGAGAGACGTCCCACATCCTCTGCCAGGCATATACGGAGAACCCTGACCTTCGCAAAGGGACGAACGCTTCGCTGGACTCATCCACTTCTGCAAGGACATGAAAGGCGCCCCATTCGCCTGCCTGGGCCGCCAGATTCTCGATCAATGCCGGGAGGTCGGGATGCCCGAGCTGGGAGGCGGGAGCCAGGTAGAGCAATTTGGCAAAAGATTCCTCCCGGCCATGGATGATGCCTCCCAGCACGGAATGCTCGGACCCGTTTACGATCGCGGAATAGATGTGCCTGGCCGGGTTCATATAGGCCATCAGTCCGACCGCGCCCAGAGGACTGCCGCGCGTTAACGTACGCGCGGTGTCCAACCCAATGGCCTCCTCGCGGAAGCTATACAGGTACGGCAGATCGAAAATGGCTAATGGCCGTATGGACATGAAATCCTAATCCACGAGGGAAAGGAAATACTCGTGGAAGCGTGTATCGCTCGTCAGCTCGGGATGAAAGGATGTGGCGAGCAGATGTCCCTGTTGGGCCGCGACGATCCTTCCATCAGGCACAGAGGCAAGCACTTTTGCATCTCCCGACACGGATTCAATGATCGGCGCCCGAATAAAAACGGCGTGATAGTCCTCGTTGGAGCGGGTGGCCTGCTTGAGCTCAGGGACATCCAGGTCCGCTTCAAACGAATCGACCTGGCGTCCGAAGGCGTTGCGCTCCACCTTGATATCCATCAGCCCCAGTAAAGGCTGGTGGCGGCTGACATCCTTCGACAGAAAGATCGCCCCGGCGCAGGTTCCCCAGATCGCGTGGCGCTGGCCGAACTCTTTCAGCGGGTCCATCAGGTGGTAGGCCACGGCCAGCTTGCCAATGGTCGTCGACTCTCCACCCGGGATGATCAAACCGTCCAATCCCTTGAGCTGCTCCGGGAGGCGCACCTCGGCCGCCTCCACTTTCAGCCGTTTGAGCATGGCGATGTGCTCGGCAAAATCGCCCTGTAGTGCGAGAACACCAATCTTCATGTTATTTAAGTACACAAGGAAACGAGTACACAAGTAAGCACGTGTTTACATGTCTGCTTGTGCACTTGTCTACTTTTATTACCAGCCCCGTCCTGCGATCTTTTCGGCCTCGGGCATCTGGGAGATGTTGCGTCCGACCATCGGCTCACCGAGGTCCTTGCTCACTTCGGCAAGGATGGAAGCATCCTGATAGTGCGTCACTGCCTTGACGATCGCAGCCGCGCGCCGGGCGGGGTCGCCGCTCTTGAAAATGCCGGAGCCGACGAAGACACCATCCACGCCAAGCTGCATCATCAATGCCGCGTCAGCCGGGGTGGCCACACCGCCTGCAGCAAAGTTGACCACGGGCATGCGCCCCAGCTCCTTGGTTTCTTTCACGAGCTCATAAGGTGCGCCGATTTCCTTGGCATAGCTCATCAGTTCCTCATCGACCATTGCCGTTAGCTTGCGGATATCGCCCAGTACCGTGCGCGCGTGGCGAACAGCCTCGACCACGTCGCCAGTCCCCGCTTCCCCTTTGGTGCGGATCATGGCTGCCCCTTCACCCACGCGGCGCAGTGCTTCGCCCAGGTTGCGGCAGCCGCATACGAACGGCACCTTGAAGTTATGCTTCAAAATGTGGTTGGATTCATCCGCCGGAGTCAGTACCTCGGACTCATCGATATAATCCACACCGATCGCCTCCAGGATTTGCGCCTCGACGAAATGTCCTATCCGGCACTTCGCCATGACCGGGATGGAGACTGAGTCCATAATCTTCAAAATAAGGTCGGGATCCGACATGCGCGCCACACCACCGTTGGCGCGGATGTCTGCAGGCACGCGTTCGAGCGCCATGACCGCGCAGGCGCCCGCCTCTTCAGCAATCTTCGCATGTTCGGGGGTGACCACGTCCATGATGACGCCACCTTTAAGCATCTGTGCCAACCCCTTCTTGACCGCGAAGGTACCGGTTTGTGTTTCCACTGTCATGATCTTTCTCCTTTTTCTACTTTCTACCGCTTGTCTCAAAAAATTGCAAACCCTTTATCATCCGGTGGTAGGCGGAATCAAGTTTAGCGATCCATGCGGTACTTTGTCATGATGACAGAAGATTCTACCACGCTGCCATTCTGGGAAGCATGCAGCGAAGCGGGCCGTTTAGATTGCTCCTACACATTCCAGTATGGCGTCCAAACGCTTCAATGGTTTGGAAGATCTTGCTGCTCAAAACCCCATTTTAGAAGAAAAGCGGTATATGTTAAGAGCCAATGCTTTCAAATATGGAGTAGACCAATTGAAGGGATTGAGGAAAATAATCGGGAATTGGCTCTATATTATTTCTCCAAAAAGGGATATATTTATCAAGCCAATACCTTTGGAGACAGACATATGCGCATCCCGCTTGACCGTCAAAGTACAACGCCTCTGTACCAGCAGATCAAAACCTACCTGAGACAGGGGATCCTTTCGGGCAGCCTGGCTGCAGATACCCGTCTGCCTGCCAGCCGCCAGCTTGCGCAGGATCTGGGCGTGAACCGGATCACGGTGGAGAATGCGTATGCCGAGCTGGAGGCCGAGGGGCTGATTCTCTCAAAATTAGGCAGCGGCACCTATGTGCTGTCTCCCGATCCGCTATTATCCTTTCCGGGGAAAGACGCACAGGCGCCCTGGCCGCTCTGGCAGCAGAATTTACAGGTCCGTGAAACGATAACCTCAAACAGGCTGCCAAAACCACATCCAGCGCGTTCGTCGCAGCTTATCAGTTTCGCGAGCGGCATTGGGGATGCGAATATGTTCCCGGCCGAGGAATTTCGCCGGGTCCTGCAGACAGTGATGCGCCGGGATGGCTTCGACGCACTGGATTATGGGGAGCGGAATGGATACGGTCCGCTGCGCGAGAGCATCACTCATATTCTGGCCAGCCAGGGACTGAACACCCGGCCGGAGAATATTTTGATCACGGCCGGGTCCCAGCAGGCTTTGTCGTTGGTTTCACAGCTTCTGCTCAATCCCGGCGATGTGATCCTCGTGGAAAGCCCCACCTATGCAGGCGCGCTGGAACTGTTCCGCGCCCTCGGCTTCAAAGTGGTCGGCGTTGCGGTGGATGGCCAGGGCATGCAGGTGGACGGCTTGGAAAAACTGCTTCAGCAGCATCACCCCAGGCTCATTTACACCATTCCCAATTTCCATAACCCGACCGGCACCTGCCTCAACGGGGCTCGCCGCCGCCAGTTGCTGGTTCTGGCAGACCGATACAACATTCCCATTTTGGAGGATGATTTTGTGGGCGACCTGCGTTACGAGGGTCGTGCCCAGCCGGCACTGAAAGCGCTTGACCCGGGCGGTCGCGTGATCTATGTCAGCACCTTTTCGAAGATGCTGATGCCCGGCCTGCGTGTCGGATTTCTGGTGGCCGAGGGTCCCATCTACGATCACCTGGTCGATTTCAAGCGGGTGAATGAGCTGGCGACCTCGAATCTGGTCCAGCATGCCCTGGAAGCCTATGTAACGGTTGGGCGCTATCAAGCTCACCTGCACCGGTCATGCCAGATCTTCCGCAAACGGCGGGATGTGATGCTGGCGGCCATTCAGCGGTACATGCCAGCGAGCGTTCAATATGATATACCCCAGGGCGGACTCTTTATCTGGCTGTCGCTGGCGAGCGATCTGTCTTCTGAAGAATTACTTCCCATTGCCTGGGAGGCAGGCGTGGATTTTGCGCCTGGCAGTCCATTCTTTCCGGATGAGATGAAGAGCAGCCCCTGGTTGCGCCTTAATTTTGTCGCCCAGGCGCCCGGTGAGATCGAGGAGGGAATTAAACGCCTGAGCAAAGCCATCAAACGACTCGTTGCAGAAAAAAGATAAGTGATCCACAGGGCCACGGAGGGGAAAGAAAAAATCTCGTGCAACTATGTTCATCCAGCGGGTCCAGGAGTCGCATTCTATTTGTAAAAGCATGGGGGTACTTGTTTCCCAGGGTGGGGACTTGACAAGAAATATAATCTGAATACAATTATGACAATGATACATTTGATACAATGATACAAAGATACAATTTATGACAAACAAGAAACTCTTACTCCAAATTGACTTCCGTTCCGGCCTGCCCATCTATACCCAGATCGTCAACCAAATCCAGGCCCAGGTGGTCGGCGGTGTGCTTAAGCCGGGAGATCAATTGCCTACGGTGCGTGCCCTGGCTGAAGAGTTACGAGTAAACTTCAATACAGTGGCGCGCGCCTACCGGCTGCTCGACGAGGCACGCATCATATCCACCCAGCAAGGCCGCGGTACATACATCACCGAGATCCCGCCGCCGAAGGTGACCGAGAAGCTGCGCAACGAATCACTGGAGGCCCTGGCGCACCGGTTCGTCAGCGAAGCCATGCGTCTCGACTTTTCAAAGGTCGAGATCAGCCGGATCGTCGCTGACCAGCTCAAAACCTGGGAAGAGACGGACGAATTGGAATGTGAGTAATTAAGGAGAATGCAAACAATGGACTCAAAATCAAGTAAAAGCACGATGCAGAAGAAGCAAAAGGAAGACCCGCATATTCCTGGAATGGCCTGGGCGATCTTTGGGGTTTTGCTGGCGGCCGCCATCCTGGGCGCGCTCCTGATGGACGGCAGCGTCCCGGATGCAGGGATCGGACTGTATGTGACCGTATTGTTATTGACCGCAGCATACGTTTTGTACGGCCTGAAAGTGGCCTCACAATGGGAAAAAGCCGTGGTGCTGCGCCTGGGCAAGATCCGTGGCCTGCGCGGTCCGGGACTGTTCTGGATTGTACCGATCCTGGATACGATCCCATCCTGGATCGATCACCGTGTGATGGTCACTCCGTTTTCCGCCGAGAAAACGCTGACAAAAGACACCGTTCCGGTGGATGTGGACGCCGTCTTGTTCTGGGTCGTCTGGGATGCCGAAAAAGCGGCTCTGGAAGTGAAGGAATACCAGATCGCGATCGCCTGGGCCGCCCAGACCGCCTTGCGGGATATTATCGGCCGGATGATGCTGGCCGACATCCTGGTTGGCCGCTCTGCCATCGACGAGGAGCTCCAACACATCATCGATGAGCGCACCACACCCTGGGGTGTGACTGTACAGTCCGTTGAGATCCGCGACATTGTGATCCCGCAGGACCTGGAGGACGCCATGTCCCGCCAGGCGCAGGCCGAACGCGAGCGCCAGGCCCGTGTCATCCTGGGCGAATCTGAAAAACAGATCGCCGCATCCTTCTCGGAGGCCTCCCTGGCCTACGTGGATAACCCGACAGCCCTGCATCTGCGAGCCATGAACATGCTTTTTGAAGGCTTGAAGGAAAAAGGTGCCCTGGTCATTGTCCCCAGCTCGGCGATCGATACCATGAACCTGGGCGGAATGAGCGGGCTGGTCTCGATTGCTCAGAACAACCTACCCAAGGAACCGGCAAAGTAAACTTCAGGGGCCCCTGGGCATCATCCAGCGTGCCCCTGCCAGCTCACAAGGAAAAGAATGAATACCCGTACTACCATAATTATCGTCACCCTTATGATCCTCGCCTCCACGCTGGTGGGACTGGCGTTGTGGAACCGTCTGCCCGATCCTATGGCTTCCCACTGGGATGTCAATGACCAGGTCAACGGCTACATGTCCCGGTTCTGGGGTGTATTTCTCATGCCGCTGATAACCACCGGCCTGTGCCTGCTCTTTCTCGCCATCCCGAGCATTGATCCGCTCAAGGCAAACATTGCCCAGTTCCGGGAGGCCTTTAACCTGTTTATCGTGCTGATCGTCGGATTCATGATGTACATCTACTTCCTGACCCTGCTCTGGAACGCGGGTTATACCGGGTTCAATATGAGCGAAGCTATGCTGCCGGCACTGGGCATCCTGTTCTTTTTTGTCGGCTACCTGATGCGCAAATCGAAACGTAACTTCTTCATCGGCATCCGCACCCCGTGGACCCTTTCCAGCGACAGGGTCTGGGATGGGACCCACCGCCTCGGCTCGGTCCTGTTCATGATCTCGGGTGTGCTGGCGTTCCTTGGGGCTTTCTTGGGCGGGACGTCCACCTTTTGGCTGACCTTCGTGCCGATCATGGCTTCGGTGCTCGTCACGCTGATTTATTCCTATGTTCTCTATCAAAGGGAACTCAAGACCTAGACGTCGATGTTTCACGTGAAACAACGGAGATCTTATGAACCCTGTCATTGAAGTCGATCAATTGGAGCGAACCTTCGGCGAATACAAGGCCGTGAACGGCATGACGTTCCAGGTCGAGCCGGGCGAAGTCTTTGGGCTGCTGGGGCCCAACGGTGCTGGCAAGACCACAACGGTCCGTTTGCTGAACGGGATCCTGCCTCCGTCTGGCGGCACGGCGCGCGTCTTTGGCCTGGACCCAGTCACCCAGGGCGCGGCCATTCGCCAGAAGACCGGCGTGCTGACCGAAACCCCCGCCCTGTACGAGCGGCTGTCGGCGCGCGAAAACCTGGAGTTCTTCGCCACCCTGCAGAACCTGCCCGGGCCGAAACTTCGTCGCCGCGTGGACGAGATGCTGGCCTTCTTCGATCTTACCGATCGGGCCGCGGATCCGGTGGAAAGCTTCAGCAAGGGAATGAAACAAAGGCTGGCCCTGGCGCGCGCCCTGGTCCACCAGCCGCCGCTCCTGTTCCTAGATGAGCCCACCTCGGGGCTTGACCCCGAAGCCGCGCAGCAGGTCGACGACCTGATCGCCGACCTGGGCCGCACCG
>JBLNAU010000265.1:0-6157 GCA_050259515.1 Syntrophothermus sp. | reverse complement strand
AAGGGAAAGGGATTGCCTCAAAGGCAATTGCATTCATCATCGAACGCGCCCGGGCGGAACGGAAGCATCGTTACCTGCATGCTTTTCCATCCATTCAGAATGACCCCTCGAATGCCATATGCCGGAAAATGGGATTTGTTCTTCAAGAGGAAGTTGATTTTGAATATCCGCCAGGCAGGTGGGTGCGAAGCAATGACTGGTGCCTGGATCTATTTTCCAATGCTCCCGTCGACCCACATCCACAAACAAGCTGATTCCCTGCTTTTTGTATCCCCAGGCGATTACCCGATCTCCACCACCCCATTGCATTTGGGACTATCCATACAACCATAATACTCTTTTCCCGCCTTGGATCCGGTGCGGTGAATACGGAGGACCATCATCCGGCCGCAGACAGGGCACATCGGGACCGAGTCCGCTTTCTTTACCGCGCGAAGCGGTCCCGTCTCCTTCACCCTTTTTATGGACTTTTGTAACATATTTTCCAGTTCACTCTCCGAGTAGCGATCGCTGGAGGGGATGTGCACCAGGGGAAGCCTTGCGCTTAGAAAGAGGTCCTGCATAAACTGGTCAAATTCCCGCGTCTCATTCCGCCCGACCGGCTTCACCAGCTCGATGCCGATCGCCGGCTGGAGCGTGACCGGCTCGCACAACAGGAAATCCACGTGCTTGCGGAAAAATTTGTTAAAAAAATGAACATTTTCGTTGGGGCGGACAATATAAAAGATATCGTTCAGCGCCACTTTCGGACAGATCACATAATGACGCCCCACCATCCCCTGCAGGACACGGAACAAGGCCAGCTCGGGCGTGGATAAAAATGTATCCCGCAAGCGGTACGGCGACCGCCCATCCTGATCCTTGACCTGAACCGGGTTTTGATCTGTCATACTTTCTCCCACTTCATTATAGGACAAAGATTCCCAAGTGACAACGCCCGAAGAATCTCTGCCTGGAAGCTCCAATTCTGTCTTGACAATAATGTGAGAAAACGCCTGGGGAATGACACAAAAGTCTTTCCGTAAAAAAGGAAGGTGCTACAATCATCTACTGACAATTCAAGTTCAAGGAGAGGTTATGAATATCAAGAAGATCATTTTGATCCTGGTCGGTGGGGCAATCGCGGTTTTCCTCCTCATTCAGTTAATCCCATTCGGTCATGTTCGGACGAATCCACCCGTGGTTTCCGAACCAAACTGGAGCAGTCCGCAGGCACGAGCGGTCGTGAAGCAGCATTGTTTCCAGTGCCACAGCAACGAAACCAACTGGTATTGGTATACCAATATCGCGCCGGGTTCCTGGCTGATTACCAACGACGTGATCGAAGGCCGGGATTCCTTCAACTTTTCTGACTGGAAGAATAATCCGGGGGATGTCAATGAAATGGTCGAGGCGGTCCAGGAAGGTGAAATGCCTCCGATCCAGTATTGGATCTTCCACCCGCAGGAACGCATGAACGATCAGCAGAAACAGGAATTGGTTGACGCCCTGAAAAGCTCCATTCAATAAAAGTGCCATTTCTCATTAAGCAGAGTGCGGGAAGTCCTTTAATAACAAGCTTTGCCCAAGCCGCCGAGAGCATATTTTCTAAAAGTACTTTCCGACCTTGACTTAACGTCCGTGTGGTTCGCGGCAAAATGAGCATCCAGCCCGATCGATCGGGCTGGATGGTGTCGTGTCTGTACTTATTTGGAGGTTCCAGCCCGCCCCCGGTACCCTCGATCCGGCCATTTCTGCGATGGATTTTTAAGTCTCTTCACCGTCCAGGGATGAAAGTTTGACGAATCACACCATTTAACTGTACAATAATTATGAAGAATAAAATTGCCTGCCAGCTACAGACAATTGCCCGGACAATTTCATAGGCTCTTTGACGAGGAGGTGTGCCATGATTGAAAGTCCTCTTGAGCGACTCGCAAAGACCCATCCTGACCTGGAAATCTGGTGGGATTCGTCTCCCCTGGTCTATCACCAGTGGGTACGGAAGATGCTCAATTGTCCCGAGCCAGCCCGCAGACCCGGGCTGGAAGAGCAGCTGGCAAGGTTGTACAACACGCAGGAGCCTGCCAAAAGCCTCTTTCGAGGCTGCACGACCAATCCTTCTCTCTCGTGGCAGGCCATCCAAAGTGATCCAAGCTTCTGGAACAATCAAGTGTGGGAGTTGATCCAGACCCATCCCGGCCTTGACGTAAAGGAGCTCGTCTGGCTGACATACAAGGAGGTTGTGAAGCGGGGCGCGGAAATGTATATGCCCATCTTCAAAGCTTCCCATGGCCGGTTCGGATGGATCTCGGCCCAGTTGGATCCCCGTCTTTTCACGGAGACCGATCAAATGATCCGGGATGCCATGGAGCTTAGCGCCCTCAGCCCCAACGTTATGATCAAAGTCCCGGCAAGCATGCAAGGAATTGAAGTCATTAAAACCCTGACATCGAGAGGCATCAGTACGAACACCACAGTTTGCTTTACCCTGCCCCAGATCCTGGCTTCCGCCGATGCCGCCATGGATGGAATCAAGACCGCCGAAAAGAACAAGGTTGACTTGAGCGGGTGGCGCGCCGTCATCACCATGATGATCGGGCGCCTGACGGAAAATGAAACGCTGGACATCCAGGCAGAACGCAAGAACATTCAACTATCCTGGCAGGACAGGCACTGGTTTGGGATAGCCGTTTTTCGCCGGGCATACCGCATGCTGACGGAGGGAGGCTACGCCAGCAAGATGCTGGCCTGCTCCATGCGGGCCGGTCCGCTTGTAGCCGGCAAGCTGAGGTTCTGGGATGTCCAAAAGATCGCCGGTGGCGATATCGTTTACACCTGTCCGCCTTATGTCCTGGAACCCCTGTTCGAGATGGGCGATGACCTGGACTTCGAGCCCGAGATCGAAAGGGAGGTGCCGCCGGATGTCATGGAGAAGCTGATGAAGATCCCCTACTGCATCCAGGCGTACGATCCGAATGGCCTGGCACTGGAACAGTTCAACGACCATCCGGCAACCATCAGCACAGTCCAGGCATTCGCGAAAGGCTTCACCGGACTGGAAGGCTATATTGGAGAACGGATGACGGCCCGTCATCATGAGATTGCAGTACAAAACTAAAGTTCATTCACTCAGGAGACCCATATGTCAATCGTAAATGCAAAAGAGATCATGGTCGAAGCATTGAAGGGGGGGTATGCGATCGGCGCCTTCAACATCACCGACCTGCTTCAATTCGAAGCAGTCATCGATGCTGCCATTGAGAAGAAAGCGCCTGTCATCGTGCAGACTTCTGTAAAGCCATCCCAGTTCCTGGGCACGAATGTCATGGTGGCGATTTATCGCGCACTGGCTGAGACGGCGCCCGTGCCGGTCTGTCTGCACCTGGATCACTGCACGGATATCGATTACTGCAAGAAATGCGCGGATGCGGGGTACACCAACATCATGATCGATGCCTCCAAGCAGCCCTTTGAGGAGAATATCCGCCAGACCAAGGAAGTGGTTGATTACTGCCATAGCGTTGGCAACATTTCTGTCGAAGGCGAGCTGGGCACCGTCGGCGGCGTGGAGGACCAGATCAAGGTCGCGGAGGATGAGGCGCAGCTTGCCAATCCCAAGCAGGCCGTCGAGTTCGTCGAATGCACGGGCGTGGACATTTTCGCCCCGGCCATCGGCACCGCTCATGGGGTGTATAAGACCAAGAACCCAAAGATCGACTTCGAGCGGCTGGCCACGATCAACAAGATGTTGAACGGCAATGGGATCAAGACCCCGGTCGTCGTGCACGGTGGAACCGGTCTGCCGGAGGATTACATCAAGAAACTGTTGGAGGCGGGTGGGGCAAAGTTCAACGTTTCTACAGAATTGAAACACACCCTGATCGATGCAAAATACGAATACATCACGGCTCACCGTGATGAATATGACCCCGGAAAGCTTGATAAGTTTGCCCGGGATGCGACGCGCAAGGCCGTCATGCACTGGATTGACATGCTAGGATCTGCCGGAAAGGCATAAACCATGAAAAGCATTGAAGAATACTACGTACCGTGGGTCAAAGGCATTCCGATGTACGTGTCCGATCATATTGAGAAGGCCTGGAGGGATCCTTCCCTGCACCGCATGATGTCCAATGAGAATCCGCTTCCGCCTTCCGATAAAGTGCTGGATGCGATGATCAAGTACGGGAAGATGGCGAACCGCTATCCCGACCAGGGGCTGGTGGTCCGCACCAAGATCGCCGAGATGAACAACGTGGACGGGCCCGGAAACGTGATGATTGGCAACGGCTCGAGCGAGGTCTACGACAACATCTTCCGCATGTTCATTGCGCCGGGCGATGAAGTCATCCAGCATACCCCCTGCTTTGCGATTTACCAGCTGCGCGGCACCCTTCTGGGTGCAAAAATGGTGTCGGTCCCCATGGTGTACAAGGATCACAAGATGCTCTTCGATCCGGATGCGATCCTAAATGCCATTACCGACAAGACCAAGATCATTGTCATTGCCAACCCGAACAACCCCACAGGTAACTTCATGGATCCCGAGCATTTTGTCCGCATCGCAGAGACGGGTATTCCATTTGTGATCGATGAGGCCTATGTGGAGTATGCCGGGCTGCAAATGTCGCAGGTGCAACTGACCAAGAAATACAAGAACGTCCTGGTCACCCGCACTCTTTCGAAGGCATATGGCCTGGCCGGCATGCGCTTTGGATATACCATTGCCGATAAAGCGGTCATCGACCAGATCGCCGGCTCGCTCCTGCCCTGGAACGTCGGCACGATCCCGATGTGGGCAGCGCTGGCGGCGTTCGAAGATCAGGAAGGCCTGCAGGAGCGCATCAAATTCAACAATGAAGCGGTGGACTACATTACCGAATCGCTGAGCGTGATCCCCGGCTTTGTTGTCTTCCCCTCCAAGGCCAATTACATCCTCTTCGATTGCGGCGAGACCGGCCATACAGGCAAGGAAGTGCTTGCGTATGCCGAAACGAAGGGCATCATCCTGCGCGGCGAGAGCAAGAAATACGGCAGCGACGGCTGGTTCCGTGTCACCGTTGGCTCGAGGGAAGAAAACGAGCTGTTCGTGAACACGGTGCTTGAGTTCTTTGGGATGAAAAAGTAATCTAGTAGACCAGTAAACAGGTTCACAGGAAGCACTTGTATACGTGCCTATGTGTACCTGTCTACTTAAACCGAGGAAACCATGACCCAGATAAAAGCAGCGTTCTTCGACCAGGACGGCGTGATCATCGACACCGAGCGTGATGGTCACCGCGTATCGTTCAACATGACGTTCAAGGAATACGGTTTCACCGATGAATGGGATGTGGATTACTACCACGAGCTGCTCCAGATCGCGGGCGGCAAGGAGCGCATGAAGCATCACTGGAAGACAAAGGGATTTTCCAGGCCGCTGACCGAGGAGGAGATCGACAGTCTGGTCAAGGAAATGCACAAGCGCAAGACCGCCATCTTCGTGGAACTGATCGAAAGCGGCAAGCTTCCCCTGCGCCCGGGCATCCACCGCTTCATGAAGGAGCTGATGGATGCGGGGATCAAGGTCGGCGTATGCACCACTTCCAATGAGCAGGCTGCCAGGGCGATCACGGAGAAGATCCTTTCGGATATCAAGTTCGATATCGTGCTTGCCGGGGATGTGGTCAAGAACAAGAAGCCTGATCCGGAGATCTACAACCTGGCCCTCTCCAGGCTGGGTCTCCAGCCGGAGGAATGCTTCGTGGTGGAGGATTCAAAGAACGGCGTCAAGGCTGCCAAGGCCGCCTGCATGAAGACCATCGTGACCACGAACGGCTACACCGAAAAAGAGGATGTGGATGCCGGCGATGTGATCGTTTCCAGTCTTGGCGACCCGCAGGGCGAAAAGGCCACTCTGCGAAAGGGCGACCTGCCGGGGTTCGATGGCGTGGTCCATGCCAGGCAGTTGATCGAATATTTCGAGAAGTAAAGTCCCTGGAGATCGAATCAAAGGACGCGGATGAACGATCCGCGTCCTTTTCATGTAGCAAATCCTCACACGATTTTAAGTCCCTAATATCTCTAAAAGTTTGGCCTCTTCCTCCCTTGTCGTCACATCCCCATCCAGCCAGGCGGCCCGGAGCTGGTTGAGGATATCCGCATAGCGCGGTCCCGGCTGCAGGCCGCGTTGTTT
>JBLNAU010000264.1:0-4461 GCA_050259515.1 Syntrophothermus sp. | reverse complement strand
CGTGGTAGGACGCGCCAAATGGCGCAACCGTTGGACGGCCGTGCTGGGATTCATGGCAGGCGGCCTGATCATCGGCGCGCTGTACCCATCCAACCTATCGGACATGTACACTTATCTGCCGGTGGGGCTGGTGGCGCTCGGGTATGTCATCTGGCGCTATGCCGACGCGCCCTCCTTTTACCGGCGGGCGGGACAGATCGTCGGCGCGGTGGCGGCTTTAACCCTGCTGTCCTTTCTCCTGTACCAGCCGTATCGCGAGTCATACAGCCAGGTCTACAGCGCGCTCGATCCCTGGAAGGGGCCCTTTACCCCGGTCGGATCCTACCTGACCCACTGGCTCCTGCTGCTGTTCGTGGTGGTCTCCTGGATGGCATGGGAAACGCACGAATGGATGGCGGAAACACCGGTATCGGCATTGAGGAAGCTGAAGCCTTATCAGGTGCTGATCGAAGGCTTTATCGTTCTGGTTGTTTTTGGATTGCTCCTGCTGCAATATCTCGTGACCAGCCGGAATTTTCCCGGGGCCAGTGTGGGTTGGATCGCCTTCCCCATTGCGGCCTGGGCCGGCGTGCTGCTGTTGCGGCCCAACCTTCCGGACACCAAGCGTTTTGTATTATTCCTGATCGGCACCGCCCTGATCATTACGATCGTTGTAGAAGTGGTTGTGGTGCGCGGCGATATCGGGCGGCAGAACACGATCTTCAAGTTCTACCTGCAATCCTGGTTCCTGCTGGCAGTCAGCGCCGGGGCCTCCATTGCCTGGGTACTACCTGCCTACTTTAAGTGGCTGCCCGGCTGGCGTCTTTTCTGGCAGACAGTCATGATCCTGCTGCTCGCCGGCGCGGCGGCCTTCACCATCACCGGCGTTTCAGGCAAGGTCCGCGACCGCTGGATCCTTGAAGCCCCGCACACCCTCGACTCGATGACCTATATGAAATACGCGCAGTATGATGATTTTGGCCAGCGCATGGACCTGAGCCAAGACTACCGCGCCATTCGATGGATGCAGGATCATGTAAAGGGTTCGCCGGTCATCGTGGAGGCCAATTGCGTGGAATATCACTGGTGCACGCGCTTTACCATCTATACCGGCCTGCCCGGAGTGGTCGGCTGGAACTGGCACCAGCGCCAGCAGCGCGGCCTGATGTCCACCTGGGTGGAGGATCGCGTGACAGAGGTGGGAGACTTCTATAACGGCACCGACGCGGACGCGGCACGCGCATTCCTCGACAAATATGATGTCAGCTATATTGTTGTAGGCCCTGTGGAGCATGCCGCATACACACCGGAAGGCATTGCCAAGTTTCAAGAATATAATGGCATTTACTGGAAGGCAGTCTACCGTGATGGGGATACGGTGATTTATCAGGTAAGTCGATAACAGGAAAGGGAAAGTATGATCTATCACATCACCTCGCGCACAGCCTGGAGTCAAGCCCGTGAACGCGGCGCCTACCGGGCAGAGAGTCTGGATACGGAGGGTTTCATTCACTGCTCGACCCAGGAGCAGGTTGTGCCCGTTGCCGAAAATTTCTACAAGGGGCTTGAAGGTATGCTCCTGCTGGTGATCGAACCCGAGCGCCTGACCGCTGACGTGAAATGGGAACCGCCTGCCGGAGGGACTCCGCCCCCGGGCGTGCCGGAAGACGAGCTCTTTCCGCATATCTACGGCCCCATTAACCTGGAGGCCGTGATCCGGGTGGTGGACCTGCAATCCCAGCCGGATGGAAAATACACTTTTCCTCAAATATAATTTCCACCTGCTCACATGACAGCTTTCATCTCCTGGTACATCCTCATTACAATTTTGGGCTGGCTGACGTTCCCGCTGGCTTATCATCTCTTCCCCGCGCTGGCAGATCGAGGCTTTAGCCTGGCGCGTGCCCTCGGGCTGCTGATCTGGGGGTATGTCTTCTGGTTGTTCGCCTCGCTGGGCTTTGCCCAGAACGATGCTGGCGGGCTGCTGTTTGGACTGTTGATTCTGGTGGGGCTGAGCATCTGGGCCTATGGATCGGACCGCGGGCGATCGTTGAAGGACGATGCCTCAAGGTCGATTGGGGAATGGATCCGCGGCAATTACAAGCTCATTATCACCACCGAAGTGCTGTTCCTGGTTGCTTTTGCTGCCATGGCCTTTCTCCGCGCCAACAACCCGGAAGTCACCACTGCCGGCGGAGAGAAGTGGATGGAGGTGGCGTTCATCAACGCCATCTTGCATTCGCCAACCTTCCCGCCTCATGATCCGTGGCTCTCGGGATATGCCATTTCCTATTACTACTTTGGATATGTGATGGCAGCCATGTTAGCAAAGCTGACCGCCACATCGGCACCCGTGGCTCATAACCTGATGCTTTCCCTGATCTTTGCACTGAGCGCCATCGGGGCCTATGGATTGCTGTACAACCTGTTATCGGCCTATCGCCGCTGGAGGGGAGTTGAAGAACGGTCCGGGGTGCTGCCTGGGCTGGGTGCCTTCCTTGCGCCGCTCTTCCTTTTGGTCAGCAGCAATCTGGAAGGTTTCTTCGAGTCCCTGCACAGCAAAGGCATCGGCTGGACGTTCAAGCCGGATGGGACTGCCTCCTCCTCGTTCTGGTCCTGGCTCAATCTGCAGGTGCTGACCGACCCACCCGCCCAGCCGCTGAAATGGGTGCCGGACCAGTTCTACTGGTGGTGGCGTGCCTCCCGCGTCCTCCAGGATTACGATCTGAATGGCAACCGGCTGGAGGTGATCGACGAGTTCCCCTTCTTCTCGTACCTGCTCGGCGACCTGCATCCGCATGTGCTGGCAATGCCGTTCAACCTGCTGGCGATTGCCGTTGCATTGAACATCTTTCTCGGCGGCTGGCAGGGGAAGATCAATTTGTTCTTTGGTCATCTGCGGCTCAATAAAACAGGATTCTTCATGATTGCCCTGGTATTGGGCGGCCTGGCATTCCTCAACACATGGGATATCCTGCCCGGTGCGGCGCTGATCGTCCTGAGCTACACGCTGGCCCGGGTCCGCGAATCAGGCTGGAGCTGGGAAAGACTCGAGGATATTCTTCTGCTCAGCATCCCCGTTGTGGTGACCGCTTTCCTCATGTACCTGCCGTTCTTTATCGGTTTCGATTCCCAGGCAGGCGGCATCGTCCCGAACTTTATGTTCGTGACGCGCGGCGCATACCTGTGGGTCATGTGGGGGACACTCTTCATTCCGTTGCTTGCCTATTTGATCTATCTCTGGCGCAGCCACGCACCTGCGAGCTGGCGGGCGGGTCTTTTTACTGTTCTCGGATTTTTGATCTTCCTGGTCGCAGCCATGTTCTTCGTCGGATGGATCGGCTGGAAGCTGAAACCCGATCTGGTGAACGGCATTTTGCAGTCGCAGGGCCGTACTGTGGGAGCCTTTATCGCTGACAGCATGGCGCGCCGCGGGATGAACATTGGCAGCCTGCTCACGCTGCTGGCATTGTTGATTCCCGCACTGGCCTTTCTCTTCCGCAGCCAGGAAATCAATGACGAGACTGCCCTAAATCTTCAGCCTTCTGCTTTTGTCCTCCTGCTGATCACCCTGGGCACGCTCCTGATCCTCGGGCCGGACTTCTTTTATTTACGCGATAACTTCGGGTATCGGATCAACACCGTATTCAAGTTCTATTACCAGGCATGGATCCTGCTCTCGCTGGCGGCGGCATTTACCGTGGTGGTCCTGCTGTCCGAACTGCGGGGACTGGCATCCATTCTTTACGCCGGGCTCATGATCCTTGTGATCGCGCTTGGGTTGTTCTACCCGGTTTTCAGCATCCCAAGTAAAACCGATCACTTCAAGGCCAGCAATCCCGAGCAGCGAACCCTGGACGGTTCAGCGTATCTCGCCAATTTCCTGCCTGACGACTACCGGGCATTTGCCTTCATGAAGACTCTCGAGCCCGGTGTGGTCGCCGAGGCAGTCGGCGGGCAATACAGTGAATATGCCCGCGTCGCCACCTTCACCGGAATGCCGGCCGTGCTGGGCTGGCCCGGTCATGAAAGCCAGTGGCGCAACAGTGCCCTGCAGGGCTCACGCAAGGATGACATCGAGCGCCTGTACTCCACACCTGACTGGCAGACCGCCCAGGAGATCATCAACCGCTACAACATCCGCTATGTGTATGTGGGGCCGCTGGAGCGTACCGCCTATACGGTGAATGAGGAGAAGTTTACTCATTTCCTGAAACAGATCTATCAACAGGGCAGCGTGACCATATACGAGGTCCCTGGCGCAGCGGATTGAATCTGGCAACAATCACCGATCCGTCCTCATCCAATGAAAGGTCCGCCTGCTGTCTGTGGATTGCGATCGAGACAAGCCCGGAAGCAACTCTTCATTGATTCAAGAGTAAAATAACTTTATGAACCCTCCACGACTCAGATATGAAGGCTGGCTGTACGGCCTGGCCTTCCTCATCGGCCTCGGTCTTCGTCTGCTTCAGCTCGGTGCAG
>JBLNAU010000263.1:0-3579 GCA_050259515.1 Syntrophothermus sp. | reverse complement strand
GGCAACGAAGGCCTTTTCCATACCACCCAGATGGTCGCCTACGGCACCAACGTCGTCGCCGGAGTAACGCCCGGCAAAGGCGGCGAATGGGTGCTCGACGGCAAGGTCCCGGTCTTCGATTCGGTCAAGCTGGCCGTGGAGGCGACCGGTGCCAACTGCTCGGTCATCTTCGTCCCCGCCCGCTTCGCCCCCGATGCCATGTTCGAAGCCGCCGATGCCGCCATCCCGCTCATCGTCTGCATCACCGAAGGCGTTCCCGTCCAGGACATGATGCGCGTCCGCAACTACCTGGACTATAAGAAGGTCCGCCTGGTCGGGCCCAACTGCCCGGGCATGCTGACGCCCGGCGAGTGCAAGGTCGGCATCATCCCCGGCGATATCGCCATCCCCGGGGACGTCGGCGTGGTCTCCCGCTCGGGGACCCTCACCTATGAAGTGCTCTATGCCCTCAAGCTGGTCGGCATGGGCGCCTCCACCTGCGTGGGCATCGGCGGCGACCCCGTCAACGGCACCAACTTCATCGATGTCCTGGAAATGTTCGAGCACGATCCCCAAACCGAAAAGGTCGTCCTGATCGGCGAGATCGGCGGCACCGACGAGGACAAGGCTGCCGAATTTATCTCCGCCCGGATGACCAAGCCCGTCGTGTCCTTCATCGCCGGCCAGACCGCGCCTCCCGGGAAACGCATGGGCCACGCCGGCGCCATCATCGAAGGCGGAGCCGGCACCGCAGCAGACAAGGTCCGCGCCCTCCAGGCTGCCGGTGTAAAAGTGGCGCGGCACCCGGAGGAGATCCCCTCCCTGCTTAAGTAAAACCCCAGGTGGTTAAGTAGGGCGAAGCCCATATCGAAACCAACGATTAGATTCCAAGTCCGCATCACTTGAACACTGGTGGTTTCGATACGCTCGCCACTCAACCACCGAAGCTTTTAAATACATAGAGCCGCCTCGATGGCGGCTCTACGTTATAATCCACAAGACGAATTACTTGTGCGAATCAATATAGCTGACGGCGTCGCCCACTGTTGTGATCTTCTGAGCATCCTCGTCTGAAATCTCGGCACCAAACTTGTCTTCGAAAGCCATGATCAGCTCAACCAGATCCAGGGAATCGGCTTCCAAATCCTCGCGGAAACGGGCCTCAGGTTTGATCTTCGCGTCATCCGCGCCGAGCAGGTCTTTGATAATCGCCTTTACATCTTCATATGTGTCAGACATGACAGCCTCCTTTAGAGTTTCCCGCTGATCCTTCGCTCCGCTCAGGCCAAGGATTCACACAGGACTTAATCGTGGCTATTGTACTCGGGAAAGAACCCGTGTCAAGCCAGGGTTTCATAAATCCCGCAGGGAGTGGCGTTCTCCGCCACGGCGCCGATGGCGCTCACATGCGGAATTTCATCAACAGGAACACTACCTCATGACAAAAGTTGCGCCCGATTTCGATATGAGCGAGAACAACACTCGCTCTACTCAATCCAAGATCGACCAGCGAAAAGCTGACCACATCAAGATCAATCTCGAGAAGGACGTCCGCTCCGCATCGACGACCGGGCTCGAAAATTATCGCTTCACCCACGAGGCCCTGCCCGAGCTGGACCTGAACCGGATCGACACCCGCCTCAGCCTGTTCGGCAAGGGACTGGCCGCTCCCATCCTGATCAGCTCCATGACCGGTGGGACGGCCGATGCCGAGGTCATCAACCTGCGCCTGGCCGAAGCCGCCCAGGAGGTCCGGATCGCCATGGGGGTCGGCAGCCAGCGCGCCGCCATCGAGCGCCCTGAACAGGCCCGGACGTTCCAGGTCCGCCGCGTTGCGCCGGATATCCTGCTTTTTGCGAACCTGGGAGCCGTGCAGCTGAACTATGGCTATGGCCTCGACCAATGCCGCCGCGCCGTGGACATGATCGAAGCGGACGCCCTCATCCTCCATCTCAACCCCCTGCAGGAAGCCGTACAGGATGCCGGTGATGTCAACTTTGCCGGTCTGGCCGGGAAGATCGAGGAAGTATGCAGGCAGGTCGGTGTCCCAGTCATCGCCAAGGAGGTCGGCTGGGGCATCTCCGAGCGGACGGCGAAACTGCTGGCCGACAGCGGAGTCTCCGCCATTGACGTCGCTGGCGCCGGGGGCACAAGCTGGTCCCAGGTGGAGATGCACCGCGCCCCCGACGAGTTCACACGCCAGCTCGCCGCAACCTTTGTCGGCTGGGGAATCCCAACTGTCGAGTCCATCTTGAATGTGAAGAGGGTGGTTCCCGAAATGACCGTCTTCGCCAGCGGAGGTCTCAAGGACGGGCTTGACATTGCCAAGTGCGTCGCCCTCGGTGCAGCGCTGGGTGGCATGGCGGGCCAGTTCCTCAAAGCCGCGGCCATCTCCACCAAGGACACCATCGAGACCATGCAGCTGGTGAAGAAACAAATCGAAGTGACGATGTTCGCCGCAGGCGCTGGAACGCTGGAAAAGTTAAGAGCTGGGAAATTATTTCCCCTCTCCTGAAAAAGAGGGGCCAGGGGTGTGGTAGTTCTTCTCCTTCGTATAAAAAATAGGACAACTCCAAGGAATAATCGAAAAGGAATAACCAATCGAACCGTGGAGGGTTATTCTATAAAATGTTGTCCTGGTGCTTGAGGAGAGGATCTTTATGGAACACCTGTCTCCGATTCTGCAGCGCATCCCACAATTGAGCGAGAGCCGGTCCCTGGAGGTGGAGGAATTGACCGGCGGGATCACCAACAGGAATTACAAGATCACAACCGACACAGATTGCTACGTCCTGCGGCTCGGCGGAAATGAGACTCGGTTTCTGGGTATTGACCGCAAGACCGAACATGCCTGCAGCTACCTGGCCTCCCAAACCGGCATCGCACCCCGGCCGGCTGCCTTCCTGGAACCCGAGGGATATATTCTCTCGGAGTTTATTTCGGGGAAGGCGATCCCTGCGGAGGAGATCGGGACCGAGGAGAACATCAGACGCGTGGTGGGATCGATGAAAGCCTACCATACACTCGAATATTTCCCGGGGTCCTTCTCCCCGTTCCGGGTGGCCGAGGAATATGCCCGCACTGCGCAAAAGTTCGATGTCGAGCTGCCGGATATGATCGATTGGTACCTCGATACCTCCCGCGAGATCGAAAGGGCCATGTACGCCCGCGAGCCGCTGCAGCCGCGTCCCTGTCACAACGACCTGCTCAACGGCAACTTCATCGACGACGGCACCCGCATCCGCATCCTGGACTGGGAGTATGCCGGCATGGGCGACATCTTCTTCGACCTGGGGAACTTTGCGATCCAGCATGAGTTCACTGACGAGCAGGATGAAATGCTGCTGCGTGCCTACTTCACCACGCCGACCGACTCGCAGCGCGCCCACCAGAAACTGATGAAGATCATGTCCGACCTGCGCGAGGCCATGTGGGCCCAGGTCCAGCTCGGCGTCTCGAAACTGGACTTCGATTACGCCGGCTATGGCCAGAAATATTTCGAGCGCTTTGAATCAAGCACGACCAGCAGCGAATACTCCGAGTGGCTGCGCGCAGTGTAGCCAATGGCTGGCCGGCATAAAACATTTTCGCACCCGTTCC
>JBLNAU010000262.1:0-4255 GCA_050259515.1 Syntrophothermus sp. | reverse complement strand
CAGTCAAGTTCCCGTCCGTTGGCGTGGACTGTGTAATGTCCCAAAGTTTTCCGAAAGACGACGCCGGTGTCGTCGTTTGAGTCTGTATTCATTGTCAGGGTTTCCTGTGAATGTGTAAATCAGTTTTTTCGATAAACGCCTGTTTGATAACTTGCAGGCAGAAATGGTTGCATGAGGTCGGAGAACTTGGGCTACTTGTGCTGACATAAAATTCGTTCCTTTCTTTTCAAATCCATGTCACCGGGAAGATGACGTACAGGTTAAAAAAAAGCCACGGAAATGATTCCGTGACTGGGGGTCGATCAGCTGGCGCACGTCTGGTGGACAAATGCAAGCGACACTCCCTGGCACCGCCAGTGCAGGGCAGAGACGCGGCCGTTCCTGATTAAATAAAAACGCCACGGACATGGTCACGTCCGTGGCAGTTCCAAAGTTAAATCAAAAGATCTGGCTTAACTGCAATGCAGAGACGCGCCCACAGGTTTATCGCAAACAATGACCGATGCTGAATTAAACATAAAACGCGCCTCTCCTTTCGTGGAATGAATTACAGGCTGAAGTTTACCAACGCCTGGAAGAGCTGTCAAGTAAAATGACTGCTCCCGACGTACTATTTCTTCGTTGCCTAGGACTGCAGGGACAGCAATCGATCGAAGAAGGAGCGGTACTGTTTCAGCGCCTGTCGCAGTTCCTCTGTGGATGCCTCGCCTCCGCCATTCCAGTTCTTTTCGAGGTAACCGCGGCGGTCTGCAAAACTGTTCGTAATTCCCTGAATGACATCTGCAACCAGATCGTCTGCTTCCTTTACCGATGCTTTGGGATCATCCACAAATCGGCTCTGGATCGCCAGCCAGCGGGTGCGGAACTTATCGGCCGCATCGTTCTCGAATAAAGGCGCGAGCTCATCGTGATTCACATTTTCAGGATTCATTCGAGCATCATGCTCTGCCACGGTTTCCTTGACCATCCGTCCGCCTTCTGCAGGCTGATCGGAGGTATCCACCACTTCCACCGTCTTTTGTCTGTTTGTTTCCTCGTCCATTATATTTTCTCCTTATGCTGAACTTCTTCCCTGTCTTCCACAGGTTGCTGTTTAATAAGGTTCTCGAACAGGGCCCGTCCATGGACCATGGCCTGGCGCATCTCTTCGGTATCCGGCTTGTTATTCGTGTCCTTGATCGCAATCCTATGCATGCCCCGGTAGTCCGAGACCATTTCAGGATAATTCACCGAAATATCGGCGACCCGCTGTTCGAAATCCTCCACCGGGTATCCTTTTGCCTTCATGACCTCCCGGATCAGGCGGTCGCCTTTTTGCAGGGCTGCCAGCGGCTCATCCACAAATTCCCTCTGTATGGCCTGCCACTCCAGCCCATAATGGTTGACCTCTTCGGCAGACAGCGGTCGGATGTTAAGTGCTCGTACGTGAGCGATCCGCTCCTCCAGTGCCTTTTCCGCCCGGCGCTTATCTCCCACTTCATCGATCGTTTTGTCATATTCGGGGCCAAATCGCTCCTGCAACTGCTTCGTCCGCCGGGCACGGGTCATCGCCATACCGATCAGGGCGATAATGACCAGGAGAACAACAGCCCCAATGATGATCACCGTAGGGTTGGTTGTATTCATTTCACTCCTTCCTGCCTGCTGAATTTTCAGGCACATGTGAGCAGGACACCGAAGCGGTGCCTGTGCTCCTGATAACCATTAATCGACTCTCGCATTTGTTTAACGATGGGAATCTGGGCATATTATGGGTAAGCCGTTAACCCCATCATCCAGGGAGTGTGCTGCCTGCAGGGCGGAAAGCAGGTCCTTTTAAGTATGGTATACCCGACCTGCATCAAATTCAGCGGCCTGAAATGAACCCGTTCCCGAATCTATCCTCCAGAGGTATAACAGCGATGGCTTCCACCCTTTACAATAAAGCCTTATGAAAAAGAGATATTTGTACGCATTACTCCTGGGTCTGCCGGGCGTTTTGATCGCCGGAACTATTTCTGTTTTTTTGTTTGCAGGTGTGACCGGGCTCCTGTGGCTCTACGTTTTCGGGGATAATCCATGGCCTGCCTATGTCGAACCGATCCTTTCCGGCCTGTTCGTGCTGACCACCCTGACGCTCTGGATCCTATCCATTGTCGTTGGGTATCTCATCGGAAAAAGACTGGAAAAGGATCCGGCCATGAACCGGGCACACATCCTGATCTCGGCGGGAGTGACCTTGTTTTTTATCTTGCTGATCGTATTTCAGCAGTGGAGCGCGGGAAATCTTGGGCCTAGATCGGCGTCCACGCAGTGCAGTGATTTTTGCACCCTGCATGGATATGCGGGAAGTGGAATGCCGCCTGAGATCTCAGGCGACAGGACCTGCAGTTGTTATGACAGCTCCGGCAATGAGGTTTTGCGTATTCCCCTGGATCATCTCAGCCCGGTAGATCAAAAATAAGCTTGATTCACCCACACGATGTTTATGGATTAAAGAGGAATGGGCATTACGAAGATTTCATCTCTTCATACCGGGCATGCATATCCATGCAATAAATGCTTACTTCCCCCAGATGCTCATAGGTCTCGCACCGCTGGAAGTAATTGTCCCGGCTGCACTTCATGCTCTCCAGTGCCTGGTCGGTAAAAAGAGCATATCCCTTCCAGCCGGTCGACTGATACACACCGTTTTTGAGGAGCCGGTGGATCAGATTGACATCCGTACCCAACAGGTCCCGGATTCCGGCCACCTGCTGGAGGACGAATTCACCGTGATGCAGGATGATTTTCAGATCAAGCATGGGAAGAGACTGGCATGCTACACAGGGACAGGTGGCCTGGCTGTATAAGCTCAAAGCCTTCTCGCGGAATAACAGGTAGGTCCGGTCGATCAATCCCATCAAAAGTTTGCAGTCCTCCAGCTTGCCGTCCTCAATATAGGCAAATACGGCATCGCCTTCCAGCTTGCTAATGGTCAGCAGATCGTCCAGCGTTTCCACGATGGTCTCCAGCAGGTAGGAGAGAGCCATCCCTGCATGCTCGATCTCTGTCCTGGCGACAAAAGAGGTATAGCCTGAAATATCAGCCAATACCAGGTACCCGGTCTGTGTTTTTCGTTCCATGGCTTGTTCCTCTCAACCTCTAAAGTTGGGCGCTATTCTACTGTCTGTACTCGTAAGAAGTAAATTTTCGTTACAAACTGTAAGCTTTCTCTTATTCGTCAGGAAGACGAAATGAAAACTCCGCAGGTAGTGGTGCGAAGCCTCAGTCTTGGTGAAGGATGTGATTGCAAACGATTATAGTCGAAGTCGCCTCCTGATTTCCTTCCCGGCCCTACATGGCTCGATCCAGGCTGACAGTGACAGCACTGGAACAATATTTCTTATGTGGGACTTTTCACAAGTTGTCTCGTTGTAGTATGATGTGAACTTTAGGAAACCAATTCCAAATGTAGATTCGCATAACTTTCAGCAGTCACGGGAAGGAATAGACAATGCTCTGACCGCCCTCCTCGGCGGCGGGGATGCCTGGAGCGAGTAGTTTTCGGTAGCTATTTAAAGCAACGGACCTGTCAGGTGATAGCAACAAAACTTGATTGACAGTCTTTCTCTATCTGTGCTACACTAGAATTGTCAGACAAATCCAGTCTAGTCGTTTCGTGTGACAGCCAACAACCATTCGACTATCGAACCATCAAAACTCATGACAACCCTTCTCATCACACACGCACATATCCTCACGATGGATGACCACCAGCGGGAGATTCCCGATGGTGGTCTTTTTGTTCGCGACGGCTTTATCGAACAGGTAGGGCCCACCAGCGAGCTTCCCTCCACGGCCGATGAAGTGCTCGATCTCAGCGACCATATTGTCATTCCGGGTCTGGTCAATACGCACCATCATTTTTACCAGACCCTGACCCGTGCCGTCCCGGCGGCTCAGGATGCCAACCTTTTCAACTGGCTGACCACCCTGTATCCGATCTGGGCACGGATGAACCCGGAGGATATTTTTACCTCCGCCCAGACCGCCCTGGCAGAGCTGGCTTTGTCAGGATGCACCACGGCGTCGGATCACCTCTATCTCTTCCCCAACGGCTCAAAACTGGACGATGAGATCGCGGCTGCGAAGGAGATCGGCCTCCGCATCCAGGCCTCGCGCGGCTCGATGTCCCTCGGCCAGTCCCAGGGTGGGCTGCCCCCCGATTCTGTTGTGGACAGTGAAGACTCCATCCTTAAAGATTCGCAGCGGCTGATCCAGCAATACCATGATC
>JBLNAU010000261.1:0-3846 GCA_050259515.1 Syntrophothermus sp. | reverse complement strand
CTTCGCCATCCCCGATCCCCAGCCATCCCACCGAGAGCCAACCGGGCCCGATCCCTACAGCCCGTGGAAGCTGGCGAGTGGCTTTCGGGTGGGAGGAGTCAATGGATAAAGTCTCGAATGAAGAGCTGTTCTCTGCTGTTGTCTCCAGCTATATTCTGGCGCCCTACCTGGCACACGACCGGGAATTATCTGTCTTGCTGGAGAACCCCAACCATTGCAACATTCACTATCCTCAGGATTATGCAACCGTCGACCAGATCCTCCCGGTCCTCAAACAAATGCTGGAATACATGCTTACAAAAAAGATCTATTTAAACCTGGATGCCACAAAACAACTGATCAATTTTGGCGAGAGATATCCGGAAAGCCAGCTTTACGATATTACCTTCAATTGCGAAAGACGTCATTATGGCGTTTGCTGTGGACAGACGGAACAAAAGCTTCATGTCGTCTGCGTCCTGACCGGTGATCATATTCCTGATGAACTGTTTGGGGACTCACTCCAGTGAAACTTTCCTTCGATCATAACGCACAGTCCTTTCCGATTGACCTGGTGCCAGAAGGCAGCTCCTATCGAATCCGGCTTGACGAAAAGACCGTCGAAGCCGGGATCCTGCAGGCAAAGGACGGGAGGCTCGATCTGCTCATCGACGGCAAACGCGTCACGGCTTATGTCTCCTCCGACGATGCCAGACGCTGGGTGACGGTGAACGGGCAGACCCTGATATTGACGAAGTCCTCCGGCGCGCGAAAGAATCGAGGCGGGCATGCCCATGCCTCAGGCGGGTTGACTGCTCCGATGCCCGGGCAGGTCCGTGCGGTGAATATCCGCGAAGGAGAGGCTGTAACGAAGGGCCAGACCCTGCTGCTGCTCGAAGCGATGAAGATGGAGATTCGCATCCAGTCTCAGCGGGAGGGAAGGGTTAGGAAATTATTCGTCAAGCAGGGACAAACGGTGGAAAAGGACCAGATCCTGGTGGAGATCGAAGAAAGCTAGTCCAGCAATTCGAGGAGCATAACGTGGCAGAAATCCAATTGCGTGAAATTCCCCTCTTTAGCGAGATGGATGAGCAGGAAGTGGCCGGCATCCGCGCCATCATGGATGAATTAAAGTTCAGGCCCGGGCAGGTCATCATCCGTGAAGGCGAACTTGGCGATTTATTTTATGTGATCACGGAAGGACATGCCGAGGTCATCATCCGGGATGCAGATGGCTCGGATGTAATCCTGCATGAGTCGGGACCGGGCGACTTCTTCGGTGAGCTTTCGATGCTTGCCAGCGAACCGCGCTCTGTCCGCGTCCGGGCCGTGGATGAGCTGACCACGCTGGCTCTGGAGCGCGATGAGTTCTTCGATTTTCTGCGTGCTCATACGCATGACGCGATCGACGTCATGGTGGAGCTGGGCGGGCGCCTGCATGAGCAGGATCAAATCCTCCGGCGCATGGCCAGCAGGAACGTCAACGTGGTGGAAGAGGAGCGGATGACCCGCGGACAGCGCATTGCCGACAAAGTGGCAGATACGATTGGCTCGTGGAGATTTATTATCATTCAAACCATCCTCCTCACCGCCTGGATCATTCTTAATGTGACTGCCTGGGTCAAACGCTGGGATCCCTATCCGTTTATTTTGCTCAACCTCATGCTGTCCTTCCAGGCTGCGTATTCCGCGCCCGTGATCATGATGAGCCAGAACCGGCAGTCTGCCAAGGATCGTCTTGCCGCGGAGATCGATCACCAGGTCAATACCAAGGCGGAACTGGAGATCAACAATCTGGTCCGGCGGCTCGACGAACTGGAGATCGCTGCCGAGGAAAATCACTCCGAACTGATCCGGCTGCTTGGGATCGAACAGAGAAGAAGAAGACAGCCGCGCAAATACGGTGAAAATCTTTAATCACCAGACGGCAGATGGTATAAATCTTTCGCGTCGAACGCGTGAGCCATAAATGGAGGCGCTATGCCCGGGAAATATTATGATGAACTCGAAGTGGGGATGAAGTTCCAGCACGCGCTCGGACGAACGGTTACCGAGATGGATAACGTCCTGTTCTCGGCATTGACGATGAATACCCAGCCCCTGCACGTCAATGAAGATTTTGCCTCGAAGACCGAATTCGGCCAGCGGTTGGTCAATGGATTGTATACCCTCGGGCTGGTCGTCGGCCTGACCGTCTCCGAGCTGACCGAGGGGACGATCATCGCCAACCTGGGATACGACAAGGTGGTGCATCCAAACCCGGTCTTTCACGGGGATACGATCTATGCCGAGAGTGAGATCGTCGAGAAGCGCGAGTCGAAATCCCGGCCGGAGGTGGGAATTGTCAAAATCAAATGCCGGGGAAGGAAACCTGACGGTACAATTGTGGTGGAATTTGAGAGAACGGCGATGTTCCTGAAACGGTCAAAGGCAGAAGGTTAACTTTCAAGCCTTGAGCCTTTCAATTTGAAACAGGAGAAGATATGCACTCACGACGCGCCCTGTTATACATGCCCGGCGATGACCGCCGCAAGATCGAAAAATCCACCACCCTCGGCGTCGACTGCATCTGTATGGACATGGAGGATGGTGTGGCCATCTCGCGCAAGACCGAAGCGCGGGCCATCATTGCCCAGGCCATGAAGGACCTGGATTTTGGCGGAGCGGAGCGATGTATCCGCATCAACAGCATCGGATCGGGCCTCGAGTCTTATGACCTCATCGCTGCTTTGGCGACCAATCCAGATACCATCATCGTTCCAAAGATCGAATCGGCCAGCCAGGTACGGTGGGTCAGCGACCATATCGAAGCGTATGAGCTCTCGAGCGGCCGGGCGGTCGGGAGTGTCAGTTTGCTGATCGGCGTCGAAACGGCAAAAGGGGTTATGAATCTCAGGAAGATCGCCGAAGCGGACAAACGTCTCGAAGCGATCATCTTCGGGGCGGAGGATTACGCGGCCTCGACCGGCGCCCGCCGGACCCGGGAAGCCACCGAAGTGCTGTATGCGCGACAGGCAGTCGTCACCGCCTGCGTGGCAAATGACCTGCAGGCGATCGACATGGTTTTCATAGACTTTCACGATCAGGATGGACTGCGCGTGGAGGCCGAGCAGGGAGCCGGGTGGGGCTTTAGCGGAAAACAAGTCATCCACCCGAATCAGGTTCCCGTCGTACAAAAAGCCTTTACCCCCTCTGACGAGGAAATCAGCTACGCAAAACGGGTGGTCGAGACCTTCGATGCAAGTCAACGCGAAGGCAAGGGCGCTTACGCCCTCGACGGAAAAATGATCGACATGCCCCTCTTGAAAAATGCACGCAAAGTCCTGGACCGGGCGCGGGCAGCCGGAAAAGCCTGAGGGGACTTGGCAAGTTTATCATCGTGAAGGTCCGAGGGTCACCTTTTCCCTTGGTCTTGAAGGAACTCGAAGAGAATCAGAGGTCCTGAGCAATGCTCAGGGCAATATTTTTAAAAGATATCGATTATCAAGGGAATCATCAACTTGCTCTCCATTTTCTACGGCATTGCCTCCGCGGCCACCTGGGGCGCGGCAGATTTCATCGGCGGGCTGGCTAGCAAACGGACCAGCCCGTATCGCGTCCTCTTCCTGGGCCAGCTGGCAGGGCTAGTTCTCTTTACCCTTCTGGCTGTATTCACATTCGAAGCCATCCCTTCGCTCACTGGTGTGCTCTGGGGAGCGTTGTCAAGCCTGCTTGGGGTCGCCGGGCTCATCTTTCTTTATCGTGCTTTGGCCGGCGGGCAAATGACCATTGCCGCGCCGGTCTCTGCATTGTTTGCGGCGCTCATCCCGGTCCTGTTCGCGTTTCTAACCCAGGGGATTCCCTCCCTGATCACACTGATCGGGTTTG
>JBLNAU010000260.1:0-2647 GCA_050259515.1 Syntrophothermus sp. | reverse complement strand
GGATCGTTCAACAGCATGGTGGAGGAGGTCGTCCACGAGGAGCCGGTCAGCAAGAACACGGCGGTACGCGGACTGACGGGACGGTCCTCGCCGCGGCCGATCAGCGATATCTCCTCGGATGCCGAGGACCGCATCAAGCTGCCCATCGAGGAATTTGCGCGCGTGCTTGGCGGCGGCATCGTGCCCGGGTCGATCGTCCTGGTGGGCGGCGATCCCGGAATCGGCAAGTCCACGCTCATGCTGCAGATGGCCATGGAGATGGCCGCAACCAAGCGCATCCTCTATGTATCCGGCGAGGAATCGGAGCAGCAGATCAAGATGCGCGCCGTGCGTTTGCATAAGAATGGAACACTGCCTCCCAGGCTATTACTGGTGACCGAGACCAATCTGGAGATCATCTTCAATCATGTCCACGAAGTCAAGCCGGACCTGTTGATCATCGACTCCATCCAAACGGTCTATCTTTCGAACATGGACTCCTCGGCCGGCTCCGTCAGCCAGGTGCGCGAGTGCTCGTCACAGCTGCGCGAGCTGGCCAAGACCAGCGGCATCTCGGTGTTCGTCATCGGTCATGTGACCAAGGAAGGCACCATCGCCGGCCCGCGTGTCCTGGAACATGTGGTGGACACGGTCCTTTATCTGGAAGGAGACCGCTTCCAGGCCTATCGTTTGCTGCGCTCCGTGAAGAACCGTTTCGGTGCGACTTCCGAGGTGGGCGTCTTTGAGATGCGCGAAGGCGGGCTCACAGAGGTCACCAATCCTTCAGAGGCCTTCCTGGCGGAGAGAATGATCAACGCCGCCGGCTCG
The DNA here is from genome assembly GCA_050259515.1 of Syntrophothermus sp. Lineage (GTDB taxonomy): Bacteria > Chloroflexota > Anaerolineae > Anaerolineales > Villigracilaceae > Defluviilinea. Next base: position 1,840 of record JBLNAU010000260.1, on the reverse strand, counting down.
GCCATTGCCGTTACCATGGAGGGGACACGCCCGATCCTGGTGGAAATCCAGGGACTCACCTCCCCTACCCAGTTTGGGAATGCCCGCCGCACCGCCAACGGGGTGGACTTCAACCGCCTGCTGCTGATTGCCGCGGTGCTGACGCGCCGCGCCGGCTTGAAGCTTGCCGAGCAGGATATCTTTGCCAACGTGGTCGGCGGCCTGCAGATCGACGAGCCCGCCGCGGACCTTGCCATTGCCATCGCCATCACCTCCTCGTGGAGGGATATCCCGGCCAAGGCAGATACAGTTCTGATCGGCGAGATCGGCCTGGCAGGCGAGCTGCGCATGCCGGGCCAGATGCAGGCGCGTTTGCGTGAGGCCGCCAAGCTGGGATTCAAAACCGCCATTGTTCCCAAGGCCATCCGCAAAGGGGAAGGATATCCAAAGGGGATCGAGATCATCGAAGTACGCTCTGTCCAACAGGCATTGGATGCCGCTCTTGCAGTTCCCCAGGCGATGCCCGGAAGAAAAGTAGCTTAGCTCCCTGTTCCCCTCTCCCCGTGAGAGGGGAACTTTTTTCTGCAACTCCCCGTTGTCTCCTTCGTATAATGCACAGAAGGAGACAATCCCATGAACGCAAAAATCATTCTAGCAATCCTCATCCTCTCCCAGGCTACGATGGCCTGCGGGTTCACGTTTAATATGCCCGACCGGCCGCAGGTGGGACCTGATGTAAAGGAATCCATAACGGTACCAGACCCTGGATCCGAAATGACACGCCTGTCCATTTCGTTCGGCGCGGGGAAATTGAAGCTGTCCCCCGGCGCAAAGAACCTGGTCGATGGAACGGTGGTCTACAACGTTGAAGATCTTAAGCCCCAGGTGATCGAATCTGGGAGCAACATCGAGATCAAGCAGGGCAATCTCAACAGTTTGCCCCCGGTCCGGGATATCAAGAACGAATGGGATCTGCAGCTGGGTAACACCCCGATGGACCTGGTCATCGCGGCCGGCGCCTACGAGGGGACGATCGAGCTTGGTGGTCTTTCCCTGAAAAGTTTGGAAGTCAAGGATGGCGCCTCCAATGTGGACCTGTCCTTCTCGAAGGCCAACCCCGTTGATATGTCCGTCCTGCAGTACGCAACGGGCGCGTCCGATGTGAAACTGACCGGACTGGCCAATGCAAATTTCACCACGATGACATTTTCGGGCGGCGCGGGAAACTTCACCCTGGATTTTGGCGGCGACCTCCAAAGGGATGCGGTGATCACCGTTGACTCCGGCTTCGGCAATGTCAGCCTGATCATCCCCAGGGATGTCAATGCAAAAGTGACTGTGGAGAGTGCGGCCGTCAATATCAATCACGGCGCTAACTGGTCACAGAATGGCAAGGATTATTCACAGGTGGGATCTGGCCCTACACTGACCTTTATTGTCAAGATGGCTGCCGGTAATCTTTTGATCAGCGACGATTAGCTTTCGGTGACCGGCTGTACAAAAGGTAGACAGTTCCACAAGAAAGTGGAAAATAAAACAACAAAAGACATCCTGTTCAGCACAAAAAGTGGGCCAGGATGTCTTTTTATACTCATTCTCGGGCCCGAAGTGGGAATCTTTTCTTCCACTTCGAACTTTTTTAACAGCCCCGCTTTCTAACTATTACCATCAGATTAGTCAATACTCTAATCTACCCATTAATGGTATTTTAATTTGGCGTAAAAGGTCATAATTCATCTGTGACACCTATCACTTGCAGGTTTATTTGCAAAACAATAAAATCGTCTATAGAGACAGGGATTGTCTACATTAAGAAAGAAGGTCATTATGCAAATTACACGTCAGGCTGACTACGCTGTTC
>JBLNAU010000259.1:0-4214 GCA_050259515.1 Syntrophothermus sp. | reverse complement strand
CTTGAGCATCGCGTTGAACGCGTCGCCGGTCAGCACAGGGACCACGGCAGCCAGGGCCGCATTCCCCACTGCTCCCGCCACCATGAGGATCATGATCCACCAGTGAGGACGGACATGCGACCATACCCAGCGCACCGGGCTGGACCGGTCGGTGGAGAGGGAACGCTGCATCGAAAATTCAACAGGAGCGGTTACAGACATAGGGATTGATTCTACCACCTACCTGTGTAACACCCGGTTTTTTGTGCAACAACTCCACCAAATGTTCGTTTATTACAGCAGCAGGCTCATGAGGACCTGCCAATTATTCCAAAGGAGACGGAAAATGAGATTCCCGAATTCGATCGCGACCTGGTGTTTGATCCTGTTCTTTCTCTTTTATGGCCTGTCGCAGTTTGGCATGGCTATCCCTGCGATTATCCTGGGATTGCTGGCACTTGGAGTTGCCATTTTTACATTGCTCGGCAGGTGAAATGGCTTCTACCTGAAAGACAGCCTCCCAGTTGGGAGGCTGTATCTGTTTAATAAAGGCCGGCTAGCATCTCAGCCATTGCCAGCGAATACTCCCAACCGGTATTGGACTCGATCCCCCACCAGGCAGATAGGACCGCGTGCGCCAGCGCCCATTCACGAATGCGCTCACGCTCGAAGCCCAGGTGCTCATGCAGAATATCGATCCGTCGCTTCGTGATCGGCTGGATGTCAGGCCTGTCGCTCAGATCCCCCCATGGGTTCATCAGCAGCGGACCCACTTCATAACCTGCAGGCCCAATGACTCCTTTGGGATCGATGATCAGCCATCCGCGCCCGGAGGATAGAATATTGTAATGATGGAAATCTCCATGCATAAGAACGGGATTGTGACTCTCGAGGAAGAACTCGCTCGTTGAGCGCTCTGCCCGCTGGACAAGCTTTTCATCGAGCGGCCCTGTTCCCCCGTTAAACTGCTGGCGTAATCTCTTCAAGCCATCGAACCAATCTGTTAAACGAATGAATTTATGAAGTCCAGCAGCCAGCTCCCGATCAGAGGTTCCTTTCTTTGAATCCGCTGGCGATCCGGCTGACTCCAGAGGTCTCCAAATCCTTTTCATTACCTCGGCAGCGATGCGTGTTGCTTCTTCGTCATCTTCCAGCGTAGCGAGCATTCCTCCCGGGTTTAGACGCTCCAGCAGCATCCAGTATTTTTCTTCATCATAGTCAATGAGCTGGCAGGCGCCTTCCCCGTTGAAAAGGCGCAGGGCTTCCATTTCGCTTAAGAACTCGCGGTTGGGGACACCCATTTTGAGCACCACCTCGCACGGAGCGGAGCGGTCATGGTTTGCAGGCTCAGACGGCACTGTCCCGGTGGCTCGCTGCCGGGGAGTGCGGGTTGTAAACGCAACAAAGTTATAGGAAAGCGCCGGCACGGGTCGGATATTCGTTAAACCCCATCTGGCTGATGCCTCTGCAATGGAATCTGGCAATGCTTGTAAAAATGCATATCCCTTTTCCCGAAAGGTGTTTTGAATATTGAAAATAAACCCAGGAGGAAGGTCCATGTAACTTCCGGGGCTGGTCTAGGCTCTGCCTGGGTGGATCTTCTCGAACACAAACGCGTTGCTGCGCTTCCAGCGCTTCTCGAAACCCGCTGCCAGGAGCCGGGATGTGATCTGAGGCAAATCAAAAGCGATCTGGAAAATCGAGTGGCAATTTTTGTCTGCGGCGAATCTGCGGATAGCAGTTAAAAGCCTGGGCATATCGCTTAATGCGCAGGCGACGATGCCCAGGAAAAGGGTTCTCCTGCCGTTGTCTTCCTCCTCCCAGGCGCTGAACAATCCCTGGTGATCCTTCCACCAGTAAAAGTTGTGAATATACTCGGGGTTCTGGTTAGTGTAGGTCTTGAAGACTTGCTGATCGGGCTTGCAAATGCGCCAGCCGAGGTCTGTGAGTCCACCGGTGGCTTTGATGGAGTCACTCTCCAGCGCAAAGGCTGCAGCTTCTTCCGTTTCGATGACCGGAGAGAAGCTGTCGGTCGGTTCCTCCAGTGGGACTGCCCGGTACCCGCAGACTTCACCGATCTTGGTATATCCTGTCTGGTCGCACAGATGATGGACGGCGAAGTTTCCGGCATCCGTCATCAAACGGAGGATCCCCTCTCCATTGGCGAGCCACCACTGGGTAACGTGGCTGTGAAGTTGCGTGCCAACCTTGAGCCCCTGGTATTTTGGGTCCACGCGAAAGCCTTCCAGCCACCATTGTCCGGAAGAGATCCGTGAGATCTTGGAACAACCAATCGCATGTCCTTCGTATTCTGCTACGGCGAGCAATCCATCCGGGTCCTGGAACCAGTCATCCCATACCAGGTGGATGTAATCCTCGCCCTCCCAGATACCTTTGCAAAACTCAAGAACATCTTCCCGGTCATCCTGCGCGGCGGGGCGGCATAGGATCTTGGGGAAGGAGGCTGGTTGGGTCAACCTTTGATCATCCATTGGAAGCGAGTTCATAGCGGGAACAGCTTGTCAAACACTTCCGGACAATACTTCTGTACCATCTCGCTGGTGAGACCATTCTCCCTGCAGATCTCGGCATACAGGTCTGCACTGGGACGCCTGGTGCGCTTTTGGGTTTCCTCATCGAGCGCCCACAGGCCGAAGCGCAGGTCCCAGCCCTGGTCCCATTCAAAGTTGTCCACCAGCGTCCAGTGGAAATAACCTTTGATAGGCCAGTTGAAATTAACCCCGCGCCAGACCTGGTGCACATGCTGGGCAATATAACGAGGACGCAGGCGATCCTCGGCATCTGCGACGCCATTCTCGCTGACAAGAATGGGCAGGTTGGGAAAGGTCCGGACGATCCATTTCAGGCCCTCGAACATGCCGTCCGGTTCATTGGCCAGAAAACCCTTATCACTTAAATCAGCATCCTGCGCGTACCGCGGATGGCTGAACATTGTGTCTGGCCTGCGTACATCGAAGGTTACGCGGGTCCTTGTATAGTAATTGAAGCCGAAATAATCCTGGGTGCCCTTTGCCTCAGGAACGTTGAGGGTTCCAAGTATGGTCCGCGCCCTGCCTTTGTAGAATGCCATTGGGAAAACAGTGTTTATCAAATGATTGGCATTCCAGGCAAGAAACCGGTCCAGCGGCGACCAGTCCACATGGGGGGCCATCGACCGGTAGTGCAGCGCGATCCCGACCCGTGACTCAGGCTGGACCTGGTGGATCGCCTGATATGCCGCAGCATGGGCGCGGATCATGTTGGCCTGGACCCGCATGGCGAGCATCAAATTGTCCTTGCCGGGAGGAAAATTTCCGGTCAGACCTCCGCCTACGTAACCGTTCAATACATACCCATTGGGCTCATTGAGCGTGCACCATATCGTGCAGTATTCCTTCAATGCCTGCACGGTCTTCCGGGCAAAACGCTCGAACATCTGGATGGCGGCTCCTGTTTCCCAGCTGTCACCCAGCCAGATCGGATCGGTAAAGTGGTGCAGCGTGACCATGGGGGTAATGCCGCGCTCACGCATCCCGCGCAGAATGTTGCGATAGCGCTCGAGGGCGTCCTCATCCCAGGTATCGGGGGTTGGCTGGATGCGACTCCATTCCACGCTGAAACGGTGAGCGTTCTGGCCACCTTCAGCAGCGCGGTCCAGATCCTCCTTCCAGCGGCCGCCCCACCAGTCGGCAGCCAGGCCGGATGTTCCCCTGGTGTGACCGGCCTGCTCCCAGGCCCACCACTGATTGTTGGTATTGTTACCTTCCACCTGGTGGGCGGCGGTGGCCGTACCCCACAGGAATCCACGCGGGAAATGATATGCTGCTTGAACCATCTTTGTCCGATCGTCTCCTGGTTATCGTTTTATGATTGCTGCCGATTAAGATAGGCGAGATAAAGCGCGACCGATCCTGCGACCGCGGCATTCAGGGATTCGATCTGGCCGCGCATTGGCAATTGCAGAATGATGTCGCATTTGGTACGGGTCAACTGGCGGATACCTTCGCCCTCACTCCCGACGACCAGACCGAGAGGCCCCGTGAAGTGACGCCGGGTCTTGTCCCCGATCGTCTCCCCATTTTGATCCAGCCCCACCACCCAGACGTCATCCTTCTTTAAGGCATCGATCGCCTGGGCCAGGTTGGAGCGGGCCACACGCAGGTGCTCGCTGGCGCCCGAGGATGCGTTCACCACCGCGGGCGTGACCTCCACCGTATGCGCCAGGGGAATTACCA
>JBLNAU010000258.1:0-4168 GCA_050259515.1 Syntrophothermus sp. | reverse complement strand
TGGCTCCATCCCGTGGAGTCCCTGCATCCACGAAGGTATAGGCTTGGACGGGGTTGGGGATGGATCGCCGGATCACGGGCAGCAGGGGACCTGCACCGCTGTGAGCAACCAGGATGACCCTTGTTTCCACGGGGATAAGGCTCATTTCCCTTGAGATTGATTCGGCATGCTGTTTCCAAAAAGGTTCTTGTGAAGCCGGCGAGTCTGCCAGCACAGGCACTAAAGCAGCCAGGCCGCGCGCCCGCAGCTCATCGGCCACCCGGCTCCACGTCAAAGGACCGACCAGTGGGCTGTGGATCAGGACATATACACTGTTGTTCATGGAAGGATTACGACAAAGACCTTGAAAAAGTGCATTCGATCAACTGCGCCGTGTGACCTCCACCCGTAGCTTTGCCCGCATGACCTGGTCTTCGAGCGTCATGATCCGGGTGCCTTCGATGAGCGGGACCATCTTAAATCCGCTTGCCAAAGCCTTGCCGCCCACCCGGTCATCTGACATATAGGAATTATATTCCAGCTGGAGGTACGGCAGGTCCTCCTTGCTTTTCACGATCCCGAAGCCTGCACGGGCAGATTTATCCACCATGGCTCCCGAGTCCGCGAAACCATCATAGAGAATGTAGGGATTTGTCCCGAGGCGCGCCTGCAGTTCAGATACTGTACGAGGCAAAGGCTGGTTCTCCGCCCGCTCGCTGAGCTCATTCAAATGGGTATTGATGCCGCGCGGTTTGACGTAGTAATTGAAGAACAGCCTGGTGTCGTTCCGGATCCCTTTGCCTGTCAGCTCGATCCCTGTGATCATCATGCGCACGTATAAGTCTCCGAACAGGAAACGGCGCAGCGCCTGATAGGCATCATGGTTTTCGCGGATCCCATGCTCGCCTGAATGGGTGTTATAGACATACGCATAGGGATAACTTTCGAGATAGGCCTCGCGCTGGTCCACGATGCCATCGGTGCGAGGCAGCTGGCGTGCCACGGGATAGTAGTCGCTGTGCCGGGTTCCGATCAGGCAGAATACATCGGTCTGGCTCAAATGAATGGGTGGATTGGGCGTTTGTCCGCCCAGGAACTTTTCAACCCACCTGGGTGTAAAGAACTGGACATCATCATCGCCCATACCCGGTAGGAAGCGCAGCAGTCCGGCAGCCGATGCATAGCGTGCTCCTCCATGCGGCGTGGACAGGGTCATCAGCCGGGCTACATGTCCGGCCGCCCCGAAAAGATTGTATTGGATGGCAAAACGGGCGATCAAGCCACCCATTGAATGGCCCACAACAGCCACTTGTTTGAGATCCAGGCCTGGCTGTTCTGCACCATCCGCAAGCCGGTGACAGGTGGGACAGGAGAGCTGCTCGATCTTGAGAGCCAGAAGCGCAGCGTAATAAGGAACCCCGGCGAGCTGTTCCTTGTATTCCACCTCGTTGTAGCCGCAGCGGCGCAGCTCATCCAGCAGAAGCTGCCTTACCGCATCGGAGAGCTTCAAATGCTGCTCGTTGTACTCGTAATAGCGGAAGATCCACAGACATTTGACCAGTGCTGCTTCACGCACGCCCGGCTCGGAGGTCTCCCCGGGCGCAGGCGGTCTCATGCCGAGAAAGGTCTTGAAGTCGGCAAGCTCCTCGTCATTCGATGAATCATAATAGTTGAAATCCTTGACCAGCCGCAGGATCAGCCCTTCGAAGTTGAGCTCCGTATTGCGGAACTTGATCCAGCCATCCGGGTCGTTGTAGCGGTGACCTGTGTTCCAGCCGACGTACGGATCGCGCTCATCGGCCGCGCCGAAGTCCCGGTACAGGTCGCCGGGTCCGCCCCAGCCATGAACGAAAATAATGGGAAAGAACTTTGGCATGGGAATTCTCCTTGTGTAAGCTTGAATCGGGGATCCAATTAATGATCGAATAAAGTGAAAATCCCACCCAGTCTTTTATGCTGTGCTTCCGTATCACGATGTTATGAAACACTCTGTATCGTGAGCCGTCCATCATCACCTCTAAAGGATTGACGTTTCAGACATAAGCTTGAGAGCTGCTCGTAAAAGGTCATTTGCCTCTTTTTAGAACAACGACTCCTGCCTGGGTTCATCGGCTTCGCCTGGACCCTTCCAGCCATATTTTTTCATATCCACTTTATCCTTCACGAATATAACCCCCTCCTCTTCGAGCAGGGTGCGCTGCCGTTCCGCGCCGGGACGCTCGCTGATCTTGCCCTGCGAGTTGATGACGCGCTGCCAGGGGACATCATCGGGGCAGGCAGCCATGGCGCCTCCCACCCAGCGCGGGCTGAAGGCCTTGTAGCTGTCGAAGTCGACACCCATGGGCGGAGAGATCAGCAGCGCGATCTGCCCGTAGCTGGCCACTTTTCCAGGTGGGATCTGGCGTACCAGGTCCCAGACCTGCTCATAATAGGCTTGTTGATTGGGAGGGGAGGAGTAGCGCATAGAAACCTTTCTAACAATGGGCCATGGACGATCACACCATGGCCCATTGCCATCATCTACTCGACGAAGGTTCCACCCTGAACGTTTTTTTCGATCAGCTCACGTTTGGGTGTGAACTTCATTTCCACTTCGATCTGCTGGAAGCAGCGATTGGCACCCAGCAGTCCCTTGCGAACAAAGTAGATACTGCTGTCGCCGTCAAATTCCACGCTAAGATCGTTGTCCAGGTCCACGCGGCCTTCGAGGATCTCGCCGCAGCGCTTGCATTGGACCTGGAAAACGAAAAATCGTTTTTCGGGTTTGCCGGCTGCATTGCCGAAGAGATTTTTAAAGAAGCCCATGGTTACCCCTTCAGGATCTCTTCAATTTTATTCAGCTCATCATCGGTGAAGTCCAGGTGCTTTAACGCGGCGAGATTATCTACCAATTGACCGACACTGCTTGCGCCGATCAATGCCGATGTGACTGTGGGTTTGCGCAGCACCCAGGCAAGCGCCATTTGGGCCAGGGATTGTCCGCGGGCCTGGGCGATTTCGTTGAGCTTTTGTACCTTGGGGAGGTTCGATTTTACATCCTCGGGGGTCAGCCAGACGCGCTCGGTTTTGGTGGCGCGTGCCCCGGTCGGGATTCCGTTCAGGTAGCGACTGGTCAGCTGTCCCTGGGCGAGAGGCGAAAAGACGATGCAGCCAATCCCTTGATCTGCAAGCACATCCAGCAGCCCATCCTCGATCCAGCGATCGAACATGTTGTAGGAGGGTTGGTGGATCAGGCAGGGCGTGCCAAGCTCGCTCAGGATTCCCGCAGCACGGCGGGTCATTTCAGGATTGTAATTCGAGATGCCAACATACAAAGCCTTGCCCTGGCGGACAGCCGTAGCGAGCGCGCCCATGGTCTCTTCGAGCGGCGTTTCAGGATCGAACCGGTGGCTGTAGAAGATATCCACGTAGTCGAGCTTCATGCGCTTGAGGGATTGGTCCAGGCTGGCAAGCATATATTTGCGGGAGCCCCATTCCCCATAGGGACCGGGCCACATGTCGTAGCCGGCCTTGGTGGAGACGATCATCTCATCGCGGTAGGGATGGAAATCCTGCTGGTACAGTCGGCCAAAAGTCTCCTCGGCGGAGCCGGGCGGGGGACCATAGTTGTTGGCGAGGTCGAAATGCGTCACCCCCAGATCGAAGGCACGCCGGGCGATGGCACGCCCGTTCTCGATGTTGTCGCGACCGCCGAAGTTGTACCACCAACCCAACGAGATGGCAGGCAGTTTCAAGCCGCTGGTGCCAACCCGGTTGTAGGTCATGGTGCCGTAGCGTGTGTCTGATGCAAGATAGGGCATAAGGTTATCCTTTTCGTGATATTGTTATTTATAGATCACCTTGAACCGTTCGCAAACCAGGGGCATCTCCTCGGAAAATTCCCGTCCAATTTTGGGAAGGGTCCGCGAAAAGAAATTTTTGTGGGCCTGACGCCAATACTCCAGGGAAAAGTCGCCTTCGCCCTCGGCCTGGGCGAACTCAGAATCCACTTCACTGTATTTGCGGACTGTCACTTCGGTGGTTTCCACAATGCAGAGCGGATCACCGCTCCCATTCAGCACGATGGTGATCTGGCCTTCTTGAGGAATCCGTTTGCCTTCCGCCTCCCACTCCCATAGAGCGGAGCAGGTGGCGGTTTTAATATCGCGGGCAATCAAGTCACCCAGCTCGTCTGCCATTTCAGGGCCAT
>JBLNAU010000257.1:0-3457 GCA_050259515.1 Syntrophothermus sp. | reverse complement strand
GGCCACATGGACGAATTCACCCGCTACATGATTGATTTTTTCAGGGAGCAGGAAAAACCGTATGACCTGGTGCATGCCAATTTCTGGATGTCCGGCCTGGTGGCCGCAGAGATCAAGGCAGCGCTTGGGATTCCCTTTGTGATCACATTTCATGCCCTGGGCCAGGTCCGCCGTCAATTTCAGGGACCCGAGGATGGATTCCCGGAGCAGCGGCTGGAGATCGAAAAACGGATCGCCAGCGAAGCGGATGGCATCATTGCCGAATGCCCGCAGGACCGGGATGATCTGATCGAGTTTTATCAAGCCGAGCCGGCCCGCATCACGGAGATCCCCTGTGGCTTTGATCCTCTTGAGCTATGGCCGATCAACAAGAGGCAGGCTCGCAGGCAGGTGGGTCTGCCGCAAAATGAATTGATCGTTCTTCAGCTTGGACGGATGGTGCCGCGCAAGGGAGTGGATACAGCCATCCGTGGTTTTGCCCAGATGGTCCGTGAAGGAAACGTGGCGGCCCGCATGGTGATCGTCGGCGGCGGATCGAGGGAACCGGATCCCAAGATCACTCCGGAGATCGGCAGGCTCCAGCAGATCGCACGCGAGGAGGATGTCCTCAACCGGGTGATTTTCGCTGGCCGCCGGGGACGGCAGGAGCTCAAATATTATTTCAGTGCGGCTGACGTGTTCATTTCCACCCCCTGGTATGAGCCGTTTGGGATCACACCCGTGGAAGCAATGGCATGCGGCACACCGGTCATCGGCGCCAATGTCGGCGGGATCAAGCATACCGTGGTGGATGGCGAAACAGGTTACCTGGTTCCGGCCCGCGATCCCAATGCAGTGGCCGAGCGCCTGGTGGAGCTCTACCGCAACCCGGAAAAATTGAAACGGTTCAGCCGCCAGGCTTTGAAACGGGTCAACGAGCTTTTTACCTGGCAAAAAGTGGGCGAGAGAATGGCCGAATATTATGAACAGCTCCTGGCAAGTAAAACGGTTGTGCTGGCAGACACCAGCTGTAAAGCTGCAAAGCGACTGGAGGAAGCTGCTGTTATATCCCAGGGTTTTGCGGCAGCCATTGAGACACTCCAGCAAAGCATGGATGTATTGACTGACTCCATCCTGGAAGTTGCCAGGTTGTTGACCGGGTCTCTGGCAAAGGGCAACAAGGTCATGGTCTGCGGGAACGGCGGGAGTGCGGCCGACGCCCAGCATTTTGCGGCAGAGCTGATGGGACGTTTTCTGCTGGAGAATCGCAAGGGGTTGCCGTTTCTCTCCCTGACCGCCGACACGGCGTTCCTGACTGCCTGGTCGAACGATGTCGGTTATGAAAAGATCTTTGCCAGGCAGGTGGAGGCGCTCGGGGTCCCGGGCGATGTGCTGGTCGGCATCAGCACCAGTGGACGTTCGAGAAATTTGATCGAAGCATTCACCCTGGCCCGTGAAAAGGATATCAAGTGCCTGGCGCTGCTGGGCGGTGATGGTGGTGAGCTGCTACCTCTTGCCGACCTCGCCCTGGTGGTCCCGGCCTGGAGTACCCCGCGTATTCAGGAGGTGCACATCCTGGTTTTGCACCTGTTGTGTGAGCTGGTGGAAAAGGAATACAAAGTGGAGTCTGTAGAGACGCCGCTGACCATGGAACAAAATTCGGTGGAAAAAAACAATGGAAAATTCCCGGCTCATTCCGGATTGTTTTCCATTAATAATAATAGGAGCGAAAAATGACTGCATCTGGTTTGGAAGGAAAGATTGCACTGGTGACCGGAGGAGCGGGTGGCCTGGGAGAAGCCATCTGCAGAGTGCTCAACCGTGAAGGATCCATCGTCAATGTTGCCGACATTCGTGAGGACAGGGCCCAGGCCCTCGCCGACGATCTTACCAATAAGGGAAGCAAAGCCTGTGGTCTTTATCTCGATATTTGTGATGAGACCCAGGTGGAGAAAGCCATACAAAATATCGTCTCGGAATTTGGCAGGCTGGATGTGCTGGTGAACAATGCGGCCATCGATAAGACCGTCTCGGTGGAGGAGCTCTCCATCGAAGAGTGGGACCGGATCATGGCAACCAACCTGCGGGCGCCCTTCCTGCTCTCCAAGTATGCCATGCCTTTGATGAGGCAGCAGGGACAGGGCCATATCATAAATATCGTTTCCACGGCGGCAAAGCGGGCCTGGCCGAATGCGGCTGCCTACCACGCCAGCAAATGGGGCCTGCTGGGGTTGAGCCATGCACTGCATACCGAAGCACGCCCTCACGGTGTCAAGGTGACGGCGGTGATCGCCGGCGGGATGCGCACGCCTTTCCTGCTGGATCGTTTCCCCGATATTGACGTGAATGTCCTGCAGGACCCGGCAAATGTCGCCGAAACGGTTCGCTTCGTCCTCAGCCAGCCGGCGGAAACGGTCATTCCCGAGATCATGGTCATCCCCATGCGAGAGAGCTCCTGGCCGTAGGCGATGTCTGCAAAAGCAGTATTTCTGGACAAGGATGGAACGTTGGTTGAGGATATCCCCTACAATATCGACCCGGATCGGATCCGGCTCACTGAAGGCGCGCTGGAAGGTCTGCGTATTCTTCAGGCGGAGGGCTATCGGCTTATCGTTGTCACCAACCAGTCTGGGATTGCCCGCGGATATTTCGAGGAGCCGGCCCTCGGCGGTGTGGAAAAGAGACTGCAGGAGCTGCTCCAGCCGGCGGACATCCCCTTAACCGGTTTCTATTACTGTCCGCATCATCCGGATGGGACTATCCCAGAATATGCTTTGAACTGTTCGTGTCGGAAGCCACAGCCCGGGTTGCTTCAGAGAGCAGCCCGGGAGCACGATATTGATCTTGTCTCCTCCTGGCTGGTGGGCGATATCCTGAACGATATCGAAGCTGGTAAACGCGCCGGCTGCCGGGCCATCCTGATCGATAACGGAAATGAGACCGAATGGGAGCTGAGTCCGGTGCGTCAGCCCGACTTTGTTGTCAAGAATCTATACGAGGCTGCATTGACCATCACCCATGAAAGCCTTCTTGAACGGAATTAAGCCATGGTAAGAAGAAATACAGATTTACTCAATACCATCGAAGCCTTTTCGGACCGAAAGATCTTGGTGCTTGGCGAGGCCATGCTCGATAGTTATCTACAGGGCACCTCCGAGCGCTTGTGCCAGGAGGCCCCGGTGCCTGTTGTGGATATTCATCACACGGTCCATGTCCCTGGTGGGGCGGCCAACACCGCAGTGAACCTGCGCGGGCTGGGAGCGCAGGTCCTATTTTTATCTGCGGTCGGGGAGGATGAAACCAGCTCCAAACTGGAAAAGGACCTGGAGGAGAAGGAAGTTTCAGCGGCCCATCTTCTTCATGTGTCGGGCCGGGACACACTGGCCAAGCAGCGCATCCTCTCCGGATCCCAAATCATCGTCCGGTTCGATCAGGGAACACCAGCGCCTCTGGATCGGGAGAGCGAGACGAAGTTGAT
>JBLNAU010000256.1:0-3133 GCA_050259515.1 Syntrophothermus sp. | reverse complement strand
CAGGTTGCTCCCTCTCAATCGCCAACCGCTAATTCCCAGCCCCCGACCCAACACGATATCGGTTTTATCTCCCCCGTCGTGGCCAAGATTGCTGCGGAATATGGAGTCAACCTGCAGCAGGTACAGGGCACGGGATTGAATGGACGCATTACAAAAAATGATGTCCTGGCTTATATCGAGGGTCAGAAGTCAAACGTTCAAAATATTCCCTCACAATTTCCTGCAGCCTCTGTGCAAACCCTGACAGTTGGCAAGGAAACCCATGACACATTAATCAAGCATACTGTCATCCGCAAACAAATCGCCGAGCACATGGTCATGTCGAAGCATACCTCGCCGCATGTCCTGACGATCATGGAAGCGGATCTGAGCCGGGTGATCCGGCACCGCTCGGCAAACAAGGATGTATTCGCCCGGGATGGCGTGAACCTGACCTTTACAGCTTATTTCATGGCCGCTATCGTCGCCGGATTAAAGGCTTACCCGACCGCTAATTCCTCCTGGACCGAGGAAGGCGTACTGGTGCACAAGGATGTAAATATCGGTATGGCCACATCCCTGGGGGAGGAGGGATTGATCGTCCCAGTGATCAAGGGAGCCGATAATCTTTCCCTGCTGGCCATGGCGCGGACCGTCAACGACCTGGCGAACCGGGCCCGCGCCAAAAAGCTCCAGCCTGATGATGTCAAAGGGGGAACGTTCACTCTTACAAATCACGGCATTAGCGGCTCGTTGATGGCTTTCCCGGTCATCAACCAGCCGCAGTGCGGCATCCTGGGAGTTGGCGCCCTGCAAAAACGGGTGGTGGTCATCGATGATGCCATTGCCATCCGACCCATGGTCTATCTTTCTTTTGTGTTCGATCACCGCATCCTCGACGGAGCCTCGGCGGATTGGTTCCTCATGAAGGTCAAGGAAACACTGGAGAACTGGGCATAAATGACGAACTTCGACGAGCGTGCAAAAGAGTGGGACTCGGATCCCAAAAAAGTGGAGCGTGCGCGGGTGGTGGCAGATGCCATCCGAAAGGCCATTCCTTTATCGAAGGAAATGAGATCGCTCGAGTATGGCTGTGGCACAGGGTTGTTGAGCTTTTTTCTACAGCCTGATCTGGGAGAGATCACTCTGGCGGATACCTCGCAAGGCATGCTGGACGTGCTGGCTGAAAAAATCAGCGATGCAGGGGTGGAGAATATGCACCCGCTGCGGCTGGATCTGATCTCCGACCCTTTGCCTGCCGGGCGGTATGATCTTACTTACTCCCTGATGACCTTGCATCACATCCACGATGTGAAAAAGATATTATCCAAATTTCATGATCTGCTTGTACCCCACGGCACCCTCCTGGTTGCTGACCTGGATCAGGAAGATGGCTCTTTCCACACCGATGGGACAACGGATGTTCACAAGGGCTTCAGCCGTGGAGAGTTACAGAGAATGGTGGAAGAGGCCGGATTTGATTACATTACCTTTATAACGGCATACGAGATCAAGAAGAACATAGGGAATGAAGAGAAGACATACCCCGTCTTTTTAATGGCTGCTCGAAAAATCTGATCGCTGAGGACCTGCATGGCAAAAGAACTGGATCATCCCAACATCCCGCCCATGGTGCATCCGCCGCTGGTGGCAGTATTTTTCATTGTGCTTGCATACTTCCTGGGGCGTTTTGTGCCGCTTCCCTTCCTGGCCCCGCCGCTTCTACAGTACACTGGCCTGGCGATGACCTTTGTCGGGTTCCTGCTGGGCATTGGCGCGTTCATGGACTTTCGAAAGGCGCGCACGACGCTGGACCCTCATGGCTCGGCGAAGCATCTGGTCACTTCCGGGGTCTATCGTTTTACCCGCAACCCGATCTATCTGGGTTTTCTGTTGATGGTGATCGGCCTGCCGCTGAATTCAGGTTTGTATTGGGGCTTTGTGATGGCTCCTTTGTATATGCTGACAATGTCCCGCCTGGTCATCGAGCGGGAGGAAGAGTACCTGTCAAGAAAGTTCAGCAAGGAATATCCCAATTACGCCTCCCGTGTGAGGCGTTGGCTGTAGAGTAAAATAATCAATATCAATGTCATGGCGAGGCCGGAAATACTTTTCCAAGACTCGCGATGACATCCATAAGGAGAGTAGTATGGCGGAAAATTTTGATGTGGTTGTGATCGGTGCGGGACCCGGGGGCTATGTGGCCGCAATCCGTACTGCACAATTGAAGCAGAAAGTTGCCATTGTGGACAAGCAGTGGCTGGGAGGCGTGTGCCTGAATGTTGGCTGCATTCCATCGAAGTCATTACTCAAAAATGCGGACGTGGCGCACACGCTGCGGGAACGCGGCAAGGATTTCGGTTTTTCCTTTGATAATTTGAAACTGGATTTTGGCGTCGCCGTCAAGCGCTCACGCCAGGTATCGGACCGGCTGGTCAAAGGCGTCGGATTCCTGATGAAGAAGAACAACATCACGGTCTTCATGGGGGAGGCGCGTCTGACCTCGCCGACGGCCATTTCGGTTAAAGACAAGGATGGCAAGACGACCGAGCTGAACGCCAAAAACATCATCGTGGCAACCGGTGCCAGTGTGGCGGTCCCCGGCGCATGGAAAGTGGACGGTCAAAAGGTCGTTACGTATCTGGAAGCGATCCTGCAGGAGAAACTTCCAAAGTCGGTCGTCGTGATCGGAGCCGGTGCGATCGGTGTGGAATTTTCCACCGTGTGGCGATCCTACGGAACAGAGATCACCATCGTGGAAATGCTGCCGCGGCTCCTGCCCCTGGAGGATGAAGAGGTTTCGAAGGAGCTGAAAAAGGAATTCGACAAGCGCGGCATCAAGAGCCTGGTGGGACATAAAGTTGAATCTGTGGAAGCCACCGAAAACGGTGTGCGGGTCAAGGTCTCTGCCGAGGGGAAGGAAACCACTCTCGAAGCGGAACAGGCCCTGGTGGCGATCGGGTTCCGTCCCAACTCCAAGGGCTTCGGGCTGGAGGAGCTTGGCGTGAAGGTCAACGAGCGCGGCTTCGTGGAGATCAATGAGAAGATGCAGACCAGCGTGCCGAACATCTATGCCATCGGCGACGTGACCGGCAAACTGCTGCTGGCGCATGTGGCATCGGCCATGGGAATTATCGCCGCGGAGAACATCGCC
>JBLNAU010000255.1:0-2714 GCA_050259515.1 Syntrophothermus sp. | reverse complement strand
GATACTGCACGTGAGATCGTTGATAACTGGTACAACCGCGGTCAGCAGGCCCGACCCAAGATCGAGCGTGCTGCTGAAAATATCGAGCGCCGTGCAGAACGGAACATGCCCAGAACCAGTGGCAGCGGCGCAGCAGACGACTAAGCTTTAGAATAGTCCTACCCTGCTAGATTTCTTTTCCGGCTGGCTATCCACTGCGATAGCCAGCCGGATGCATTTAATAGGGAGGTTTTTTAATCGTATAAATTTATAATTGCAAGCATGGACTCGCCGGTTTCGCGCGTGACCCGCTCAAAGGAATCTGCCCGCCTAAGTTACAACCGTATGAGCGGATGGTATGACCTGTTGACAGGCCATACGGAAGGCAAATACCGGGAGCGGGGACTTGACAAACTATCGGCCCAGGCAGGGGAAAAAATTTTGGAGATCGGCTTCGGAACCGGTCATGGCCTGGTTTCACTGGCGAAGGCGGTTGGGAGGGAGGGACGCATCTACGGGGTGGATATTTCAGATGGAATGCTGGCCATTGCCCGGAAGCGTTTGCAGAAGAATGGATTGGAGGACCGGGTGGAGCTCCACCTGGGGGATGCAGCTCGTCTTGACTTTTTGAAATCAAACAGCCTGGGCAGGATTTTCATGAGCTTTACCCTGGAGCTCTTTGATACGCCGGACATTGCCTGTGTATTGGATGAATGCCATCGTGTCCTCGAGCCAGATGGACCCCTGGTGATTGTTTCTATGGCCAGGATCGATCCGCCGGGTTTGGCGGTGCGCGTGTATGAATGGTTTCATGAGCATCTCCCGGACTATGCCGACTGCCGTCCGATCCTTGCGCGACGGTCTGCCCAGCGGAGTGGGTTTGAGGTTGAAAACTCCGATGTTCTCTCGATGTGGGGATTGCCAGTGGAAATCATCCTCGCCCGAAAACATCCCCTTGACGGTTCCGGGTGACGGGCATAGAATTGCGCCCAATATGCTTAAGTCAGCCCGCTGGTTTGCATTTTACTTTTATTACGGTTTCCGGAACCCGGTTGCCGTTGGTGGCGCTTAAGTAGACAGACTCAATCTGTTGATGCAAAAGAGCGAGACCACACGGTCTCGCTCTTTTTATTTCCCCTCGCTTCCCCTCTCCTTTGGGGAGATGGCCGGGGTGAGAGGACTTTAGGAGCAACCCATGCCAATCCGTGGAATACGTGGAGCAACAACTGTGACAGCCGATGAGCCGGCTCTCATCCTTCAGGCCACCCGTGAGCTGCTGGAGGAGATCCTCGAAGCGAACAGGGGGATGCGGCCTGAGGACGTCGCCAGTGCCTTGTTTACGGTCACGGACGATCTCATCTCCACCTTTCCCGCCCAGGCAGCCCGGCAAATGGGCTGGGGACTTGTCCCCATGATGTGTGCCCGCGAGATTCCGGTGCCCGGCAGTCTGCCAAGGGTGATCCGTGTGCTTGTGCACTGGAATACCGAATTGCAGCAGAACGAGATCACCCATGTCTATTTGCGCGACGCTGTCAGACTGCGGCCAGACCTGGTCGCGGCGCAATAAAAGCTATAGGTTGGTTGAGCAGCCTGTGATCGCCGGGCGTAACGAAACCAACAGTTAAAAGTAAGCAAAATCTAGTTTGAATCCGCTGTGGTCTCGATACGTGTCGCCAGCGTACGGCGTCACGACTCGACCACCGGAGGAACCAGGAGAAACCCTTATGATGATCATCATGAAAACCCATGCCACGCCGCAGCAGGTGGAAGCGGTCATTGCCTCGGTCAAATCGGCAGGATTGAACGTCCATCTTTCGCAGGGCGTGGAAGCGACCATTATCGGTGCCATCGGCGAGACCCACAGCATTCCAACCGAGCTCTTCGAGGTTCTGGATGGAGTCGAAGCGGTGCAACGGATCACGCAGCCCTATAAGCTGGCTTCGCGCCAGTTCCATCCGGAGAACACCATCCTGCCAGTGGACGGGTTCACGGTGGGGGGCGAGGAGATCGCGGTGATCGCAGGTCCCTGCTCGGTGGAGAGCCGCTCCCAGATCATCGAGACAGCCATCGCGGTGAAGGAGGCGGGAGCGTCCGCTTTGCGAGGCGGAGTCTTCAAGCCCCGCACCTCTCCTTATGCATTCCAGGGATTGGGAGAGGAAGGGCTGGAGCTGCTGGCCGAAGCGCGCGAGAAAACGGGGCTTCCCATCGTGGTGGAGATCATGTCACAGGTGCAGCTGGACCTGATGGTCCGGTTTGTGGATATCCTGCAAGTGGGCGCACGCAATATGCAAAACTTCAACCTGCTGCGGGCCGTCGGCGAGACCCGCACGGCTGTCCTTCTGAAGCGCGGTCTGTCCGCCACGATCGAAGAGCTGCTGATGTCTGCCGAATATATCCTTGCCGGGGGAAACCAGCGGGTGATGCTGTGCGAGCGGGGCATCCGGACCTTTGAGACGGCCACCCGCAATACGACGGATATCAATGCCATCCCGGTCCTGAAAAATCTAACCCACCTGCCGGTGATCCTCGATCCATCGCATGCGACGGGCCATGCCGATTATGTGGCTGCCATTGCGCGTGCCGGGATCGCGGCGGGGGCCGACGGGCTGATCGTTGAGGTCCATCCTGACCCTGCCCGGGCGGTTTCCGACGGCAAGCAATCGCTCAAGCCGGAAAAATTTGCCGGGATGGTGAAGCAGGTCGGGCAGATCGCCCAGGTCATGGGAAGGAGCCTC
>JBLNAU010000254.1:0-5805 GCA_050259515.1 Syntrophothermus sp. | reverse complement strand
AAACGATCAAAATGGAGCGAGAGTTCAACCGCCGGGCCGGTTTTACCGCCAAGGACGACCGCCTGCCCGAATGGATGACCCGGGAGGCCATCCCAGAAAATGGATCGGTCTTCGACGTGAGCGAGGATGATCTCGATCATATCTGGGATGGAATCGAGTGATCGGTTGAAGGTTTAAGGTCCCATGTTGGAAGGACTTTCCAACCTGGAGTTTTTAATCCCGGGATAAACCTGCTTCAACTTTTCAACCTTTAACCTTAACTTTAAACCTCAAGCCCTGAAACCTTTCTTCCATTCCCCCGTATAGTAGGTTAATATAGAGCATTCACGACATAATAACACGAAGGAGAATTTCAATGGCAGACGTACTTGATTATCAAATCCTTGGCGATGACCTGCAGCTGGTGGAGATCGAGCTGGATCCCAGCGAAGGTGTGCGGGCCGAAGTGGGTACCATGACCTACATGGAAGATGGCATCGAGATGCAGACGGGCATGGATGGCGGCCTTTTTTCCGGGTTTAAGCGAGCCATTACTGGGGAGAGCTTCTTCATCACCACCTTCCTGAACAATGACAAGCGCAAGCGCCGCGTGGCTTTTGCCGCGCCGTACCCTGGTAAGATCGTGCCTTTCGACCTGGACCAGTTCAATGGTCAGGTGCTGTGCCAGAAGGATTCCTTCCTGTGCGCGGCCCGTGGCACTAATATTGATATTGCCTTTACCAAGCGTCTTGGCGCCGGCTTCTTTGGCGGCGAAGGCTTTATCCTGCAAAGACTCTCCGGGGATGGGCTGGTCTTTGTCCATGCCGGTGGGACGGTGATCGAGAAGGACCTGGCTCCAGGTGAGACCCTGCGCGTCGATACCGGCTGCTTGGTCGCTTTTGCCACGACGGTGGACTATGATATCAAGTTCGTCGGCGGTTTCAAGAATGCCCTCTTCGGCGGTGAAGGCCTGTTTCTGGCCAAGATGACCGGTCCGGGCAAGGTCTATCTGCAGAGTCTGCCTTTCTCCCGCCTGGTGGACCGCATCAAGCGCGGCATCACCTTCTCCCAATCTGGTGGTGAGCAGAAAGGCGTGGCCGGGCTTGGTGGCGACATTTTAAAGAATATCATCAGCGGGAGCTGATGCATATAAGGCTAAAATTGAAGATACGCAGGCCTGTCTCTATGGACAGGGAGCAGGGGCCGTCCATGCGTTTTCTTCCTTCTGTGAAGTTAGTTATAGGAATAGGTTGGAGGGTTTATAAATCCTCCAACCTGAAATCCTTAACCTGAAACCGATTTTGTACTTTAAGTAAGCCCTTGCAATAAAGTTGCGATGCTTGCTTTTCTTCGCGGGGTCATTATAATTAGGCACAGGATTGTTGCTTGCAATGAGCAGTGGTCCGAACCAGGCTGAATTTGACGAAGTCCATCTAGAGTTATTATTGGTATTCCAGGCATGAAGATTTATGAGTATGTGACAGGGAGGTCGGCATCCATGTCTTCACAGCAGCCAGAGAACGGCAAACCTCAATCCGAAAAAACATCTCAGGAACCCGTCTGCGGGACGTATTCAATTGTCTGTCGATCGGAAGCCAGAAGAACAAAAAAGAGCCTGGCATATCTGCTGCTCATACGATCTGAGAGCGCGGTAGGTTCCTCCGGGATCGGTGGTGGATTTGGTCAGAACTGAGCTAAGCCTCGCGCGTTTCTACGACTTTACGGGCAGACTCCTGATCTCGACCGGAGTGGTGCTTGGCTGCCTGCTGGGCCTGCGCTTTGCCAGGCAAAATCTGGACAACCAGATCGCTCAGAATCCGCATTATCTGCGCATTGAAAGCACGCCGGCATTCCAGCTTCCTCCCGCCACGCCGCTTCCCCTCCTGACTCTCACCCCCCTGCCTACTTCAACACCCACGCCGGTTCCCAGCCCAACGCCAACGCTGCTGCCCATGCCGGCCACGCGTCTGTCGATCCCGGCCATTGGATTGAACACCTCCATTAAGGAAAGCTACCCTGTGGAAAAAAGAGACGGTTCGTTTGCCTGGGAACCGCCTGCATTTGCCGCCGGCCACTACAACAGCAGCGGGGATCCCGGCGGAGGCAGGAACATTGTTTTTCAGGGGCACAACAATATGGACGGAGAGGTGTTCCGGGATCTCAACAATCTGACGCCTGGCGATGAGATCATTCTTCTGACGGATAGCGCGGAGTTCCATTATGAAATCCAGCAGAAAATAATCATTCCCTATGTGGGTCACGAAGCGGAGGCAAATCTTCAGATCCAGGCCCTGACCGCGCCCCATTCCTCAGAAATGGTGACACTGGTCTCCTGCTGGCCGTATTCCTCCTTCACGAGCCGCATTATTATCATTGCCCAGCCGATGATGTACGGCGGAGGTACCAATGGCTAGCATGACCGCCAGGGCAGGAGACTTGCATCCTGACCCGCTGCTGAGCCGCCTCTCTCTGCTTGAGCTGGAGGATGTGCAGAAGCGGATGGTCTACCGCCAGTACAAGGCCGGCGAGGTAATCTGGCGCACGCATGGGCCGCTCAGGTTCAGCGGGTATGTACTGAGTGGTGAGATCGAACTCGCCTACCGGGTGAACGGGATCCCCGTACGAACCACCCGTTTGTATACCGGCGATCCACTCCCGCCGGATGCCTTGCAGAATCGCAGGTCGCATGCCGTGGTGATCGCCCGGGCGGTGACGGACGTGCACCTCGGCATCCTGCCTGAACGAGAGCAGACGCAAACCGTAGTCAAGGACTATCGCCCGAAACGAATGAGCTGGCTCTGGCCCGTCCTGCTTGTGCTGTTGATCGTCATCCTGGCCCGGGAGGATATTATCCGCATCACCTCGGGACTCTTTTATCTGGCTTCCTCCCGTGATCCCCAGTCGATGAGCCAGCTTGAGGTGGCGCGGGAAGTGGACAAGGATGCCGCATTTGCCTATAACGAGGAAGGGTATCGCTGGTTTCAGCAGAATAATTTACCCGTCGCCGCGCAGGCTTTTCACGAAGCGGTGGCCCAGGATCCGGCCAGTGCCCCGGCTCTTAATAACCTGGCGGTCCTCTATTACACCCAGGGCGATGTTTTACAGGCTGCCCGCTATCTGCAGCAGGCTGTGGCACAAAATCCCGACAACGCCACTGCCCGCTACAATCTTGGCATGATCCAGATGCAGCTCCAGGACACAGCCGGGGCCATCCCTGAATTCCGCGAGGCGGGCTTTATCGATCCCAATGCTGCTGAGCCTCTTCTGCAGCAAGCCTATCTTTACCAACAGGCCGGGGACTACGTTCATGCTGAACAACGAGCACGGTCTGCCATCCAGGTGAGTCCTGCCCTGGTCCCTGCGCATCTCATGCTTGGAATTACGTTGTACCAGCAGGGCCGGGAGGCCGAGGCACTCACCCCCATCACTGAGACCCTGGTGCTGGAGCCTGGGAACCGAGTGGCCGCTTTCTACCAGGCCTTGATCCTGGGACATCAAAAACAATATGATGCGGCCCTGCCTATCCTGTATCGGCTGTACACCTCCAGCACAGATCCCACTGAAACGATGCGCATCCTGGCCGAGATGGACGCGCTCTACCGCTTTAAGTCAGACCCGGCCGCTGGACCCTGAAAGGAGGAGAACGGAATATAAGTATATGTTTCATCCAACCCTGATCAAGAAAAGAAGATTCAAAGATCCAGAAAAGGAGATGCAATGTTCAAAAAAGTCGTTTTGATTTTTGTCGTCCTGGCTGCCTTCCTCGCCACTGCCAGCCCGGCCCTCGCTCTACAGGGTGTACCCACAAAATACTACGTGGATACTGCTTATACAGGCACCGAAGTGGGCACGCAATCCCAGCCCTTTAACACGCTCAACGAGGCGATCGCCGCAGGACAGGCTCAGCCTTATGGTGCCTATATCTATACAAGACAATACAATGGCACCTGGGCATACTATGGATACATTCCGGGAGTCTACCCGCCTGCAACTGGAGGTTCACTTTCCGGGCCAGCCCTCTTTGTGGTGTTGGGTATCTTCAGCTTGATCCTGATCGTGGGCGGCTGGTTCCTATTGCGGCGATCCCGCTCGCAAGCCTGAACAACCTGAGACAATTAAAGATCGCAACGGATCAACGCGAAATTGAACGATGGCAGCAGGGACCGTCCCCGCTGCCATCGTCGCGTATGGGACAGAAAAGAGCCATCCTTGACCCTTATGCAGGTAAGGGCCCGTTTGTGGGTAATTTGCAAGGCGAAATAGGACCGAAAAGGGCTAAAATAGCTGCTATCGTGACCGCCGAACATGGATACAACACAGGAGATACCGAGCCATGTATGAATTCATTTCGAAGCAGAACTACAAGCTGAGGCTGGATCTGGAAGGGACAGGCATTACGTTCCACTACATCACCGGGCAGGACAGAAGGGGAGATATTTTCCAGGTCTCGCAGTCCTGGCCCAGCATCCATGCCTTGCTGGCAAAACTGCGACAGGACCAGAAGTATTCATCCTGGGACAAATCCTTGCTGGTCTGGATGCAGGATCAGGAGCTCTGTCTGAGGATCAGCACCCGCGATCGCAAGCTGCAGCAGGAATGCAAGTTCTCCCCTGAAGAAACAGCCAACATCATGGAATTTCTGGGAAGAGCGCCGAATCTGAATTAAGAGGGCCGCGACAGCAGGGATTTCGTATCCGAAGGAATTGAAAATATTTACGATCCAACAAGTAGCCAGGCGCTAATGTTGTCTCGCGCCCGGATGGTTCGGTGTTTCAGTTTCGCTTTGACTGGGATCGTTAGTATCACCATCCAGAAAAGAACCAGAGGAATCGAACTCTTTTTTTTCTGACCAATCCATGTATACCAGGTAACCTATCCAGCCCAGGAAGCCAAAAGAAATGGCATAGCGTAAATCCTTGAACGCAATAAGATCGTATATGGAGATGATGATCAGTAGTGTAAAAAAGGCGATAGAAATTGCAGTCAGGTTCCTTTTATCAAGCGCATCCGTGAATTTGTCTATTAGGATGCCAAGAATAAAGCCGGCAGCTATGTAGATACCCACCCGTAAAAGTGTTTGATGAATCGGAAGCTCCTGAGTAGATCCCTTGTTAAAGCTATCCAGTACAACCACGATCATTGCGACAAACAGACCGATTAAAAATCCGCTTAAATTTCGTGTTTTTTCTTTTTCGTCCAGGAATCCATTCGATACATGGAAAAAGATAAAAGCCCATATGTTAAACACGACCAGGGGGAAAAGTGTGAAGATGATCACATCACTGACCAAATTAATCGCTGTGGACATTACTTACTCCTGCTAACCCATCGAACAAACCTTTTAAGCAAGTTGCCACGTTGGCGGTGTGATGACTAATCTATCCATTATAAAACTAAATCCAAACTACAGGACCGTTGACGGACGCCAAAATTATTTTCCTGGGCCGGCAAACGACCTTCACTCCTCGAAGCCCCGCTGCAGCTTGTTGAAATTCTGTAAAGAAGCTGTACATGAAACCTTTCAAAATCGTAATGTAACATTCTGGCTTGAATCCCGTCCTGTCTAACAACTGAGGATGGTCCTCAGCAACGATACAAGCTTTTTTGAAAGGAGTAATCTTATGTTATTTGCACCGAAAGAAAAAGGCCAGGGTCTCGTCGAATACGCCATCATCCTCGCTCTCGTCGCCATCGTCGTTATCGCCGTCATGCGCCTGCTGGGTCCCAAGATCGGGAACACCTTCAGCACCATCGCAAGCTCCCTGCCCAACTAGGTTGCCTGGAAAGAAGAAAGTTCTGCCTTTCGGCAGAACTTTCTGGTTTAAG
>JBLNAU010000253.1:0-3188 GCA_050259515.1 Syntrophothermus sp. | reverse complement strand
GATTGAGCGGGGAAGTCAACGGCAGCTGTGAGGATGTGGGTAATGTCCATGGCTTCGGCAAGCATACCGCCGGGGATGATTCCCCCACGCGTGATCATCACCATGGCGGTGAACTCACGTTTGAACTGCGGGATCAGATGGTCGATGAGGCGATCGACCTCATCCCAGGAAATTAATTCACGGCGCGGTTGAGGAGGTTGTGGTTGCATGCATTCTCTTCTTTGGCAAAAATTATAAGCCTGGTCATGGAAATTTTCGCAAGCTTATTCGATTATAGCAAACTTATCGGCTCTACTTCAACCCGCCAGTCTTTCAGCCAGGTCTCCGTTGGAAGCTCCCGCAGCAGCCGGACGGGATCGGGGCCGCGCAGGATGATCTGCCAGCGATACACCCCGCCGATTTTGGAAAAAAAACTTGGCACCGGGCCAACCATCGTGATCCGCTTCCAATTCTCTTTGGAAAGCAAGGGTTGAAGTCTGGCAGCCAGTTTGCGGGATTCGCTCTCCGCCAGGACCGGGTCATGATGGCGGTATTCGAATCGCACCAGGCGGGAGAAAGGCGGATATCCAAGCCGGTGGCGCTGCTCCAGCTCATATTCATAAAAACCGTTTACATCATGTCCTGCCGTCGATCGGATGACCTGGTCTTCGGGAATGAACGTTTGCAGGATCACTTTGCCGCCGCGCTCGCTTCGTCCCGCCCGGCCTGCGACCTGGGTGAGAACCTGAAATACGCGCTCGCCCGCAAATGGATCGGGCAGGAACAAACCCACATCTGCAAGCACGATGCCGACCAGTGTGACGAGCGGCAGGTCGAGTCCCTTGGCAAGCATTTGGGTGCCGATCAGCACATCCGCCTGGTGGTTGGCGAAGTGCGTCAGGATCATCTCGTGGGCATCCTTGTGGCGCGTGGTCTCCCAGTCCCAGCGCAGGGTGCGCGCCTTGGGGAACAGCGTGTTCACTTCCTGTTCCACTCGCTCGCTGCCGAGCCCATACTCGCGGATCTGTCTGCCGCCACACTGCGGACAGGTCCCCGGCTTCTTGCGTTCATATCCGCACTGATGGCAGAGCAGTCGCTCCTTCTCATCCGTATGCAGCGTCAAAGGGGTATCACAGTTGGGACAGCGCAGAACATATCCGCAATCGCGGCAAAAAACATAGGTGGCAGTGCCGCGCCGGTTCAGGAACAGGATCACCTGCTCGCCTCTCGATAAAGTGGACTCCAGCTCCTTGAGCAGCGCCCTGCTGAAAATGCCGCGCTGGCCTGACTTGAGTTCCTCACGCATATCGACGATCTGCACAGGAGGCAGATCGGAACCGGTAATGCGGCGGGGGAGCTCGAGACGGCGGAGTAATTCCCTCCGTGCTTGTCCCTCTCCCGCCGGAAGAGGAGCAAGATCTGATTGAAAGCGCTGGATTACGGTGGGTGTGGCACTCCCAAGGACGCATACGGCACCGGCGAATCGGGCGTACATTTGTGCCGCGCTCACAGCATGATAGAACGGCGGCTCGGCCTGGTAATAGGACGAGTCGTGAGATTCGTCCACGACGATCAAGCCAATATTGGGCAGCGGTGAGAACAAGGCACTGCGCGCCCCGATGATCACTTTCAACGCGCCTGTGCGGGCGCGGCGCCAGGTGTCGTACCGTTCACCTTCGGAGAGCCGGGAATGGACAATGCCGACCTGCCCCGGAAAGCGACTCAGAAAGCGGCGGACAGTTTGAGGTGTGAGCGCGATCTCCGGCACCAGGATGATCGCCTGCCTGCCGCGCCGGATCGCTTCCTCGGTGGCGCGCAGGTAGATCTCTGTTTTGCCTGACCCTGTGACGCCTTGCAGCAAAAATGGAGAATGGGGTCCCGGCGATGCGAGCGCAGTGATGATCTCCTGCAGCGCCAAGTTTTGCTCAGGGGTCAATTCGATCTCCTGTTTGCCGGGGTACGAATCGGAAGTATGCCTGCCTGTCTTCTCCAATGGATCGCGGAAGATCTCGCTCTCGAACAACCGGATCAGCCCGCGCTCCTCCAGCTCCTGCAGGTCGGCGAGATTGCATCCGCTTTCGGCGTAGACCCACGAGACATTGACCGGCTCCGGCTGGCGGATCAGGTAGTGCAGCGCAGCCTGCCTGCGGGCGAGCGTTTGCTTCGTCCCCAGGTTTGGCATCTCCGCTTCTGCCTCCTCCGGCGGCACAGCCAGCAAGGCGACCCTGATGTACTTCGAACGGACGCGCGGGGGAGGCAGCACACTCTTTGTCGAGAGCACTCCCTTCCGGACCAGCAGATTGGCACTGTTCCGCCATTCCACTTTTCGGAAATGGGAATCGATCTGGCGCCCGCGCAGCGGACCGCGTGCGACAAGCAGATCAAAGAGGCGACGCTGCACGATGGATCCCTGCCCCCCTTCCAGGGTTTCCCGCCCATTGTCTCTGGCCTCATATAAAACATCCGACTCCTGGCTGATCCCAACGGGCAGGAACAATCCCACGATGGCAGCCAGCGGCGAAAGAGTGTACTCGGCCATGGCTTCGGCCAGCGCGATCTGCGGCCCGGTCAGGACAGGACGAGGGTCAACCAGCTCGGTAACCGGCCGGACGTTCTGCACCGACGGCTGGTCAATAAAGCGAAACACCACACCCTGCACGGTCCGGTTCCCAAACGGGACCACGACCAGGTGCCCGATCCCAATCTGCCCTTCAAGAGACTCCGGAACAGCATAATCAAAGATCCCGGAAACGGCCGGGACATTGACAACAATTTGCACAAAGGTAGTCATTGAGATGATTGTAACTGGAAACAAATCGAATGCAAGTCGTTGCGAAACCCTGCCACCGGGCGCATCAATAGACAACCCCTGGCCCACAGAAGTATCAGGTTGTCCGCTGAGATTTAAGTCTAGGAATTTTCCAGGATTTCTTTGAGCTTTAACCCGTCCTCGCTCAGGCTTTTCTCAAGCTGGCTTTTGACCATGTCCTCGGCAGGCTTGAAGAATCCCTTTGGCTCGCCATCCACACAGGTGGTAACTCTTGTGCCACCGCCCACCGGTTCGAAGCTCATGTCGACCACGTAGGGCACGGGTCCCTTGACCACTTTGGCTGCCCAGAGAGCATTGGGCACAAAATCGGTCAGCTCGAGCGTGGTGCGCATCTCCTGCCCCATGAACTATCGGACTTCGGTGAACTGCAAGCCGGTGA
>JBLNAU010000252.1:0-4410 GCA_050259515.1 Syntrophothermus sp. | reverse complement strand
GGTATGCCGCTGGGTTTATACAACGGATCTCCCTGGTTTCTGCCGTTCGCCGGTGCCTGGCACAAGATTTTGGATTGGGTGGAATGAAGATGAACCGGACATGGTAAAGCCTTGCGAAGGTTGCCCCCTGTAGACCGCGTCTGCACTTGCCTACAACCTTCGCAAGGTTGTATTTACCTGCCCGGGTTGCGTTACAAGCGGCTTTCCACCACTCGTCTGAGCTGGTTCATCGCCTTGACGACCCGCCGGGTATCGACCGGGTTGCCGCCGACGATAAAATTGGTCAGGATACCCCCGCCCATCAGGGTATCCAGGGTGTAGGTGACCTTGCACTCGTCAGCATTCATGCCCAGGAAGCCACCGCTGGGCTTCAGCTCAAAGACATGCAAATCCTTGTCACCGCCAACTTGGGTGGCGATCTCCAGGCGCTTCATTGGCTCCATTTTCTGGATGACGGCGGTCCCCGTCTGCCCGCCGGCGCTCCACTGGACGCTCCCGCCTGCGCCGCCCAGGGCACCCCCCGAGACATTTTCCACGCCGGGAAACCACTGCGACCAGGTCTTCGGATCGGTGAGAACCTGCCATACTTTCTCGACAGGCGCGTCGATCTCCACTTCACGCTCGAACTTTGGCATCGTATTTCTCCTTTTCACTATCGAATGGTCGTGGGACAAAATATACGCAGAGAGGACAGAGACTGGCTCTTCTGCGATTGTCGATGAGATGGATAGTTGCTTGGTGTGGGGCCGGCGGTGTGCGCAATGATATGGACACCGGAACAGATTCTAACTCCCCAGCAAGTTCATGTCAAACCCGCCGCGGCAGCCAACTCTTAGTTGAATTCACAAATGCTCTGTGCAATAATGTGTGAAGTTATTGATTTTGGCGCAATACCAAAACCAAGAGATTGCGTTATTGTGGAAAGACAAGGCGGCTGCATAACAAAAAAGGATAAGCACATTCTACTGGCTTATATATCGACATGGACAATATGAAGCCATTATCAAGGTTCCTCGCCATCGGACTCTTCTTACTGATCACAATTCTGATACCAGCGCCTCTACCATTGGCTCATGCGAGTGCATCCATTCCGCGCCCTGATGCACAGACTGACTTTTCCCACAGGTACGTGATTTTACTGGATGGCGTGAATAGCTACTCTTCTGGAACAGCGCCGCTCGGTGGGGATTTTGAGTTCATCGAGAGCAGGCTGATCCAGGAAGGGATACCCAATGAAAATATCGTGTACTTCAGCTACAGCGCCACGGCAAAGGATAACTTCTGTCTTGGATGGAAAGACGGCTGCACGGCGGACATGGATCTTTCCTACCTGTATTTATTTCCTGTGTATGGAAAGCCAGACACCCATCTCAAGATCACACACCAGGCGGAAACCCTCAAATGGCTGATCGGGCAGGTGATTAAAAAGGACCCGGCAGCCCGGATCGATATCATCGGTTTCAGCCAGGGAGGGGTTATCGCTGCCTATCTGGGCTCGAAGATCACCGCATCCTCGTCTCTCCATGATCACATTCATGGAATAATTACCATCGAAAGCCCACTCGGCGGTCTTCCTGCTGCTTCGACATGTTTCGAAGGTCAAGATGACGATCTATGCTTTGCTTTGAGGTTTGCGTGGGGCGAAGAATTGCTCCGCGCCCTCCAGCTCCCCGGTTCGATGACAGGCAGTTTGGTGGATGATTTTCCCGATGCGGCGGAAAATTTTCGGTTCACTGCGATTGTATCGAAATTTGATTACACGGTAAACGGTGTAACATTTCCGATCGCTTGGCCTTTCCATGGTCATCAGGATGCACTGATCGGCATGGGGTCACAATTTTGGGTAAAGTCCAAACAGAAGCTCCATTACGAGGAACTAGGCGGGAAAGGTCTGGCTACGGATTATATGTCCTGGTCTCAAACCTATTCCTGGATCCTAGCAAACCACTTCGCGCCGTTAAAAGAGCAGCGGACGGCGGACTGGATCGTTGAGGCACTCAGTGATTCACCTGCATCTCCCCCGGATATACCTTCCATTCCTTCGATCTCATGGGGAGAGCTGGAAACGAAGTTCCTGGACTGGTGGCAGCAGCAAACAGATCAAATAAGCAGCTCATGGAACGAATGGCTGCAGGAACAGGAACAGAAAATCACCGATGCCTTTGACGACTGGTGGCAGGATGTCCAAAGACAACTGGCCAGGGAGCTCGAGCAGCAGTGGACCGAATGGCTCAACCAGTGTTTTGGAAGCGCTCTATTACCCATGGGAGCCACGGTTTGCGTCTGGATGGCTCGTATTGTAAAAAGAAAAAGGCCGTAGTTACCCTCTACCGACAAAGCCAAATAGACCCGAACTGTATAGTTGGCCTCAGTAAGATTTACCGTTTTTTGTTTCACGAACAAATATTGAATAAAACTTTCTACCAAAGACTTGGACCCTTTGGGCTCGGTTTATCGTCCAATATCTTTCCTGGTCCATTGCAAGGCTTGCATAATAGTTTCCCCGTACCATGGCAGTCTTCTCATTCAACCGGCACTTTTCCGATCATAACAAAGTTCGTGCCGGAAGGAGTAGGTGGTGCATCCTTCTTTATTTTTCCCTTACCGATTGCAGATCGGACATTTGACGTATCCATCCCCGCCGCATACACCGCAAATTACCACCTGTGCCATGATCGTACCCTCCATTTGTTTTTGAATGAAGCTCTTGTGTAGCTTTGAGTTCTTCAGGTTTCAACGAGACGCCTCAATTGAGATGTTTTACACCCCTCTATTGTACCCACTTGTATATATCCTTGTTTCTGTTGGTAACAGGCTATAGAAGAAGTGATTGTTACCCCCTAAAAGAAAAAGACGGCCCACCACACCGAAAGTGAGTCGAGCCGTCAGAGAAAAAAGGGAGCTGCGATTAGGAAGCCAGCAGGCCGGGCGCGGCCTGGAATGGCGGTCCCACCACGATCATATCTTCGGGATGGTCTTTATTCCAGAGGGCAATGTATTCCTCACGGGTCATGCCGATGTTGGCGCTCTTGTTGACCTTGCCGGTGAAGGAGGAATTAAGTGCCGAGGTAAGGCGCTTGTCCACGCGCACGCTGATGCTCAGGTTGCCCTGGCCATCGATGGTGGGTGTGAAGATGGCGATGCCGGTATGGACCGGGCGACCTTCCTTGAGCAGGCCGGTCAGGGTCTCCACTTCGCTTTCCTGCACGTTCTTCACCACGCCTGTAGAAAGGGTGGTACGCTGCGTGATCAATTCCATGAAGCGTTTGGGATCGGCTGCTTCCATCAAATCGATTTTGGGACCATAGGTGGCAATTGCCTGTATCAATTGGGCCATTTTATATTTTCCTTTTCTTTTACAAAATTAAGCATTGATGTTCCTCCAAACAATATGGAAGATGTTGGTACGATGTAGGGTTGAAAAGTGACTGATGAAACTTGGAATGCTACCGTAGAAATCCGGAGAGCAGTCCTTCCAACCTTTCTGGGGCATAAAAGGAAATGGCAGCGATCGGCGGCGGTGACAACCTCCTGGTTTGTTGGAATGTCCCGGCTGTATGCCACTGCATATCTCGCCGGAAGGCATCCGAACAAAAAAACCTGGCTTCTATAAGCCAGGCCCAAGAGGCACAAAACTGGGTTTGTGACCTTTCGGCGGCCTGGCAGTCGTGATCCCGTCGTGGTGGGATGGTAGACCCATGGCTTTGCGTCGCCGGTTTTCACCGGGTTTGCCTTTTTCGGTTGCCGTCACTATATTAACACAGATGGAGTGACCGGCGTCTTACAGGTAACTTTCAAGATGTATAGACTCCTAGGTGCTCACTTGTGCTCGAGCCCTGCCTCATCGGTTGGCACTTGTATATTTTCTACAAAAATTATCATAATTTCCCAACTGGCAGTAGAATGAGGCTATAAGACCAAAAAAGAATAAGGAGAGGCGCATGGACATCAACACCTTTTATGCCATTACTGCGGCGACCTGCTTTACTCTGGTTGGCCTGTGGTGGTCGGTCGTCAAATCCAAGCCGGAATGGCTGGCCAATGAAACAACCCGCCGCCTGGCCGGGGGCGTGTACGCTTCGTTTTTGATCCCCGGTCTGATGAGCCTGGGAGCGCAGATCGGCGGGACGGCGAGTCCCATCCTCTGGCAGGTGGTCTTTATCATTGCAGCCGGGGCCGGGATCGTGTTTTCAAGCCGGCTCATCAACCTGACAAGGACGGCCAACCCAAAAGGTGCATTCAGTAAAAACAGCTGGGCAGTTCCCCTGTTATATGGGCTGGTGTTGTTCTTTGCCTTGTTTCCCGGGCTGGCCAGGATCATAGGGCTTGCCCCTCTCCAGTTGGAAGCTTTACTTCTGAGCGGATTGATCCTGGTCGCTCACATGATGGCCTGGGAGTTCATGACCAATC
>JBLNAU010000251.1:0-4619 GCA_050259515.1 Syntrophothermus sp. | reverse complement strand
TGGAAGTTATTCCCTCTGGAGAATTTTTTGATGAGCCTAGCCAGCCTGTGCGATGGCTGTCAGCAGGAGGATCACCAGACCCAGGGCAAACTCGATATTCAAAGACCAACGGTATTGCTTCAAGGCATGCGGATTCCGGTCATTGATCTGAGGCAGGTAGACGCGCTCAGAAAATATTGCCAGGGCGAGAAATGCCAGCACCAGCACGTGCTTGATGACGATCAGAGTGCTCCATGGATTGCCGAAGAAATTCCCCAGACCCAGGTAACTCTCGTTGATAAGCATCAGATGGGTGCCGGTAACCAGAAAAATGAGCAGCGAGCCGCCAAAAAAGGGACGCAGGCGGGCGGAGATCTGCTCAAGCAAGCTCCTCAAAGTGCCAGCCTGCATTTGGCGCTCGAGTACAGGCAGATAGATCAGACCTGTAAAAAGATAGTAGCCGACAAACACAATCGTTGCCACGGCGTGGAGCCAGGTGGAAATTGCAATCAGCAGGGTGTTCATCAATGAATCTCCTTATTTTCTCAGATGAATCCGAGTTCCGTGGGAACCGCCAATCAACTTGCTGATGCGCTTGGCCATGGCAACGATCGTCAGGATAGGCGGATTGCCCAACGATTCCGGGATGAGTGTCGCATCCGCGATGTAGAGGTTTTCTGGAAGCCGTTCATGGTGAAAGGACATGGCTTCACGCCCGGTGAGCGGGAGCATGCCACCGGGATGACCGGCATAGAGCGTTCCCAGGAAAATATTCTGTTTCTTGGCTCCAAAGCGGATGAGGATCTCCCGGGCAACTTCCACAGCGCCATTCAGTCGCTCTTTGTCCAGCGACGTGAGCGTCTTACGAACATCCTGTTTTGAAATGCTGCCCGTCGTTGAGTCGGCCAGCTTGATCATCATCCCCAGCGTATCCTTCGCTGGATACTTCCATTCTTTATTAAAAAGGAAACTCACGTAATCGAAATAGGGAGAGAGAATGTAATGCTCCCGCTGGATCGCAAAGGGCATCTCGATCTCTTTGTATTGAAGCGCGTCTTTCCATTCGATGGCGAGGCAGAGCACTGGATCCACGAACAGGTGCGGCTCGCAGGGAATCCCTGAGTTCTGTAAGATGACCGGGGTTCCAAACCCGCCTGCCGCCAGAACGACGAGTTCGGCAGGATAAAACTTCCGTTTCCAACCGTAACGCGCCACCACACCCGTCGCACGTCCGTGCTCGATGACGACACGCTCCACCTGGCAGCCGGTCATTACCTGCGCCCCGCGCTCGCAAGCCGCTTGCAGGAACTGGCGGCTGTCCCACTTTGCGCCATGTTCGCATCCAAAGATACAACGTCCGCAGCTGATACATTTCTCGTAGTGCCCCATCTTGGGCAGGGGCTGAGGGTTAAGGCCCATCTCGCAGCAGATCTCGAACAACCGTCGAGTGTACTTGTGCCAGCGTTTTTGATGTGCGGTCGTGATGGGGATTTCCTGGAACACCTCTTCGAATTCGTCGTCCAGGTCGATGCCGATCGATTTCAGATCCTGGTCCATCCGCAGCCCGTTGCCGCAGGAAATCGTCGTGCTGCCGCCCAAACCAATTCCATTCACCAGGACCATATCAGATGACTTGCGAATTTGCAGCGTGCGAAAAAAGAGCGACATCTCTCTCTCGTCCCAAAGGAGGCCGGTCCGCTTCCCCATTTCAATAGCAGATAACTCGAGGGGGAAGGGGTGGAACTCCTTGCCTGCCTCCAGCACGGTCACGTCGAATTTGCCCTGCAGCTCCTTGGCGACCGTGGCGCCGCCTGCACCACTTCCGACCACAATTACATCTTTCATGTTCAGCGCTCCAACTAGATCTTCATCGACCTGGCGGCCAACAAAAATGAGCCCGGCAGCATGGCTGTCCTTCCGTGATCCTCGAAGTAAAGGTTAACTCTCCGCCGTTCGACAGGCCAGCAAACAACCCGCGATCCATGGCGGACATGAGCCGGCACACTTCGGCAGAATAAAAGCGGCTGAAATAGCAGTGTTGGATCACGATCTCACCCTGTGCATTGCCTCGGAAATCAATGTCAAGGATCCGATAGAGCACTCGGCCGATTGCCATCACATCCTGGACGGTGTTGAGCGGCAACCATTTGCCTGGCAGCCGTCCCATGCTGGCCGCGTTCTGATACAGGCGCTGCGCCAGGGCTTTCCCGTCCCGGTCGTGACGCAATTGCTTTTCAGCCTGAACCTGCACGAACCGCGCATATGCAGCGAGACATTCCCTGCTATCCAGAGCTCTGATCGAAGGAACATCTGCCTCAAAAGCTGCCGCCGTTGAATGTAACAACTGCTTCAACGTTCTCTTCTTGATGAACTCTGGTGTATGAAATTCAAGAGCGCGGATGAAGAGATGCATGCCTTACCTTTCTGCCATGCCGATGTGTGAAACATTCCTACAAGTCTCACCGCCGTTATACAGAGCCGTGATCACAGGCTGAAAGCGTTGCATAATGGTGTGACGCTTGAGCTTAAGATTCCCGGTCAGGTCGCCGCGTTCAATGGACAGGTCATTGGACAAAATAGCCCAGCGCTTGATCTGCTCCGGATGGGAGAGGTGTTCATTGATGGAAAGCACCGCCTGATCGATACTCTGTGCATGGACCGGGTCGTCGAAGCCCCCGACCGCCCACATCAAAGCAACACAAAACGGTTTGCCTTCACCTACCAACATCGCTTCGGCCACGCCCGGTATCTCTTTCAGCCGCGCCTCTATTTTTGTGGGCTGCACGTATTTGCCATACGCCGTCTTGATCAATTCCTTCTTCCGTCCCAGGATGACCAATCTGCCTTCCTCGGTTACGCGTCCCAGGTCACCTGTGGCAAGCCAGCCCTCTCTAAAAGGCGTTGCATCCTCTTCGTTAAAGTAACCGGCCGTCACCTGCGGTCCATGCACCAGTACTTCACCATCCTCCAGGATACGGATGGCCGTCTCCGGCAGGGGTTCGCCGACCGTGCCGATTCGATTCGCACCCAGGCGATTCAAGGTGACAAGCGGGGCTTCGGTCAAGCCGTAGGAGTCATGGATCTGTATGCCGAGGTCCTCAAATGACGATAGTAGGCCTTCGCTCGAAGGGGCTGAGCCGACCATGAGCATCGCGCAGCGGTCGAGTCCCGCCCGGCGGAGCACGCTCCGGCAGATCAGAGGCCGTAAGGTCCGCTTGATGAAGTTTTCACTCAACCCAAGATAAAGCCGGCCGAGCCGGTTATCCTGCAGATGCTCCCATAATTTTTCATAAACCCGCGGTACGGAGAAAAAAACGGTGGGCTTGATGCGCGGAAGTGTGCGCGCCAGCTCACGCGGATCTTGAAGGAAATAGATGCTCACAGGAGCGGGCGTGTAATAAATCGAATAGGTGGCGGTGATGCCTTCGACTACATGATTCATGGGCAGCCAGGACAGGTAACTGGCACTTTTGTTCCTCGCCGACCAGGGCATCAAGGCAGGCAGGCATTCTCCCATCCAACGCAAGTGTTCGTGGTTGAAGATCACACCCTTCGGACGGCCGGTCGTCCCGGACGAGTAACGCAGCGTGGCCATGTCACCAAAATCGACGGGTGAGGCAGCGACCTGCGGACTCCCCGATCCGAGGGACAGGAATGCGTTCCAGTCCATCACCGGATTTTCAGACACGGGTTGCTCGAGAAAAGAGATCACAGGCAGCTCTGTCTTGAGCTCGGCCAGCCGGGCGAGCAACCCTGGCGCGCCGATGAAGAGAAGCCGCGCACCACTCGCCTGCAGGATCGCGTCGATATCGGCCGGCGGGCTGGTGTAATACAACGGCACACTGACAGCACCGACCAGGCCGATGGCTACATCCAGGATGAGATAGCGCGTGCTGTTATAGCCGACCAGGGCAATCCGATCGCCGCGCTGGATCCCTAACACGCGCAGCGCACCCGCTGCCGCCAGCATGTCGTCCCGCACCTCACTTGCGCTGTGCTTCCTCATCTGACCCTGGTCAATGTCGTAGTAAGTGACGCTACGTTTCCTGCTTCCGAGGCGATAAACGATCTGCTCGTGTGCCGTACGCTCCGAGCGGTGCATAAAGTTGTGATCGACGGCGTATTCCAGAATGGGAGGCATGATTTCGCGCCACTGAAAATCATAGGTGCCGAGCAGCTGATCCACATTGCTGCGCTGAAAGCGGACGCGTTCGTTGAAATACGGGGCGAGCAGCTGCAGGTTCCCGAGAATCCCCTTCCTTTTGTGACTGGAAGTGCGTAAGGGATCATAACGCCCGCGTGTTGCAAGCTCGGGCAACGGGATCAGGACCGGTTTGGGCAGATGCAGGTGCAGCTTTGCCTTCGCCCACTCCCGTAAAAAGCTCGCGAGCTCATGCGCGGCAGGCAAAGCCTCATACGGTGCGGTGAGGTGAAAATTCAGTCCTGCGGCGCGTTCGTCGAAGGTAAGTTGTACGATGGCATCCGAAACATAATCCACCGGCACGAGGTTCACCCGCAAGTTTGGATTGGCGGGCAAAATGCGTGTGACTCCCGTCAGATACAGCTTCAGCGGAAAGTAGAAGCTGTTAAAGATCTTAATCTCTCCGGTCTGCGAGTCGCCGACGACCATACCGGGACGC
>JBLNAU010000250.1:0-5892 GCA_050259515.1 Syntrophothermus sp. | reverse complement strand
CTCAGCCCTCCAGCGGAATTTTTGCAGACCTGTATCGGATGCTGGCCAGGAAGGAAAAGGAAATTTTGTCTGTCCATATCTCCTCCGGATTAAGTGGGACCATCAATTCGGCGCGTGATGGTGGTGAACAAGTGGGATCCGAGGCATCTGTCAATTACTGGGATACTCTTACCCTCTCTGGGGGGGAGCGTTTCCAGGTCATGGCAGCCGCGCTGGCCGCGAAAGCCAACTGGGCCATGCACTCCATTGAGGACAGGCTCGGAAAGATTCGCGAAAAATCAGAGGTCATTTACACCCTGGACACGCTCGAATACCTGGCGCGCGGCGGACGCATCGGCCGCGTCAAGGCCATGGCAGGTGCGCTGCTCAATCTCAAGCCGGTGATCCGGGTTGATGCGGACGGCAAGTACACCACTGTCACAACGGCGCGTACCCTCAACAAATCCATGAATGCCATTACCGAGCATCTCTATCACCGGTATACGGATACACCCGTCTGGGTTACGATCCTGCATGGACGGTTTGCCGAAAAAGCGGGGGTCCTGGCAGAGGAACTGAAAAACCGGTTGAACATTGCCAAATTCGAAATCAGCCGGATCTCGCCGGTGCTTGGCGTGCATACCGGTCCCGGCATCGTGGGCGCCGCGGTAGTGCCGATGGAATTGATGGAAGATCTATTGGTGTAGGAACAGAAAATTCCCAACAAAAAATCCCAGTTCGAGTTTTAGATTTCCGGCTGGGATTTTTTCATCTGCTCAGGATCTGTGTCCGTTTCGACGGGCGGCGTGTCCGGGGGATCGTCCGGCGATAACGAAGCGGTCGGCTGCTGGATATCTTCCGCGGGTACCAAGACCAGTTGAGGCGTGGACACATCCATGGGTTCCGGAAGCCGGTAATCGGGGATCAAGTTTTCCAGATTGCGGATTTCTCTTACCAGGTAGCCGGACAGGCCAACAAACGTGCCTGCAACGCCGCACAGCAGGATCAACAATCCGAAGCCGGCACCGGG
Source organism: Syntrophothermus sp. (assembly GCA_050259515.1). GTDB lineage: Bacteria > Chloroflexota > Anaerolineae > Anaerolineales > Villigracilaceae > Defluviilinea. The sequence goes on along the minus strand of JBLNAU010000250.1, from coordinate 4,883 downwards.
TCCAACCCCCACCAACCAGCCAAACGTATCAACCAAGGCACCACCTGGCTGCATGGCCGGCTCAAAAATACGATCGCCGAACAGGCCTGCCAGGAGTGGCGTGACCGGGATCATCGCCTGGGAAATAAAATCGCTTGCAGAAAAGACCCGGCCCTGTACATCAGGAGCGACCTTTGCCTGCATAAATGAATCCATGGCAACGTTCACCACAGGCTCAAATGCCGAGTTGATGACCATGGCGATCACCCAGACGATCAGGGTTTGTCCGATGCCAAGAACGATCAAACCGAACAGGCTGGATAGGATCCACCCCAGCATGATGCCATGGATGGGACGCCTGATCCTGCCCCAGGTTGTCAAAAAAATACCCGCCACTACAGCCGAGAGAGCGCCCGCAGACTGGACGATACCCACAGCCTGTGTATCTCCCCCGCTGCGCAGCAGGATCATCGGGTATATGGCAGCAATGGAAAGAGCGATCCCAGAGAAAAGATTCCCGATCGAAAAAACCAGCTGCAAGCCAAGCAAGCCTGGCCGGCGGAAGATATATTTGATCCCGTAAAGAACCTGTTTTCTGAACCTGCTGCGTGACAATTGCCCTTCCGGGGTTTGCGGCGTCGTGGGCACTTCCACAAAAAGCAGGGTTCCAATGGAGAAGACGAGTGCAAGCAGGTTGAGGGTCAAAACACCCTGCAGGCCAGAGACCAGATACATGCTTCCTGCAAGCAGAGGGCCAAAAATGTCAGGTCCATCATTCAGCAAGGACATCAATCCATTGGCCCGGACGTATTGTTTTTGCGGCACCATAATGCTGATGGCTGCCGAATAGGATGGGGATTGAAATGCATAACCGATACCCTGGATGATGGAAGCCAGATACAAATGCCAGACCTGCAAATTCCCCGAGCTCTGAAGCGCGATCAGCACAGCCAGCGCCGAGAGCGACATGAAATCGTTGACGAGCATCATCATCTTGCGGTTATAACGGTCGATGAGCACGCCCGCAAAAAGGATGACCAGCAGGTAGGAGCCAAAGAAAAAGAATTCCAACAGCCCCACTGCAATACCACTCCCCGTAACGTTGAATATCCAAATGGGCAGTGCAACAGCGGTGATACTGGAGGCAATCCCCGAAACAAACTGACCCAGCCAGATGATAAACAATCCCTTCATGCCATGCGGCCGGGAAAATGAAAAGTCAGTGTTCCTCATCGTTGAATCAACTCAGCATATCACAGCGATTCCTGAATGACAATCCATCCAGAGATATATTTCTTTTAATATCGTTTCAATTGTCGGAATATGGAATCGATCAGGCCGTCTCTGTGGAGGGGAGCACATTGTGATCAGGCAGGATATCCTCAGCATCCCGGATGGAGGAAACGAAGTAGCCCGTCAATCCGGCCAGGAATCCGCCCAGGCTGCCGAGGAGAATCAGAAGTCCCATGCCTGCACCGGGTCCGGGAGGGATCAACCCGCCAAGGGATAATGACAGGCCACCTGGTGTGCTCATGGCTGGTTCCAGGAAATAATCGGCAAGAAGACCGGCGATGAGGGGAGAGATGGGATTGGGCAGCCAGGCGATCAGTGTGCGTGCGGAAAATACCCGCCCCTGCATATCCGGTGAGACCTTCGACTGCCATATGGCTTGGTTGGATCCATTGATCAGGGGATTGAACAGCGAGGAGAGCGCCATGGCGCCGATCCAGAGTGGGAGCCAGATGCTCATGCCCAGCAGGGAAAAAAAGAAACTGGCTATCATCCATCCTGCCAGCACACCGTGGACTCTGCGTTTGAACCCGCCCCATATGGACATGGCGATCCCTCCCACCACGCCACCCGCTGCTCCCGCCGATTGAACCAGGCCCAGGCTGACCGTATTATTGGCTGTCCTTAACAGGATCATGGGAACCAGGACTGTATAGGCAATCCCCATGCAAAGGTTCCCAAAGAAAAAGATCAGTTGCAAACCCAGCAGGCTTGGACGGGCAAAAATATATTTGAAGCCGAACGCAGCCTCCCTGAGCATGTTGCCCCGGGCCTGTGCCCCTTCCCGGGTGCGCGGCGGCTGGGGGATATGGACAAAAAATAAAATCCCAATTGCGAAAATGAACGTGGCAACGTCCAGAGACAGGATCCCCGTCAGACCCAGGATTGGCAGCAGGGCACCGGCCATCAGGGGAGCAAGCACACCCGGGCCCGAATCGATAAGCGACATCATACCATTGGCCCGGCCATATTGTTCCTTGGAAACCATCACGCTGATCGTCGCGGAATAGGCAGGCCATTGAAATGCATTCCCAAGTCCCTGAAAGATCGCAGCAGCGTATAACTGCCAGACTTGCAGCGACCCCGTCGCCTGCAGGATCAGGATCGAAATGGTCGCCAGCCCTGCCACCAGGTCGCTGACCATCATCATCACCTTGCGATTATGCCGGTCCACCATCACACCTGCAAAGGGCGTGATCAGCAGGTAAGGTGTAATAAAGAAGACCTGCATCAAACCCAGCGCGGTGGCGCTGCCCGTCTTTTCAAACACCCAGATTGTCAGTGCAAATGCCGTCATGTTCGTGGAAAGCACCGAGACGATCTGGCCGATCCAGACGACCGTAAAACCGAACATACCCGAGGGACGATGATTAGGCCTCATAAGCTTCTCCCGTGTATTTACCTTTAAAGTCAGACAATCCCGCAATTATACGGGATTGTCTGATCTCTCAACACGCGACTATGTTTTGCAGGTGTGCTTGGCACTCACTCCACATAGATCTCCACGTGCTCCCCATCCTCATCATCGGTAACGTCAATGATCTTGCCTGTGACGCCCGAGCGCAATGCCTCCATCACATTGGACATATCCACGCCTTCCACTTCCGGCGCAAAATGTGCCCCGATCTTCATACCCGCATCCACCAGTGCAAGCGGGATCTGGACGGAGGCTTTGGAGCGGCCGGTACGCACATCCGTCACCCGGATGCGCAGCCAGCGCGGAGCTCCCGACATTCCTGGCGGCCTCGGCGGAGTTGGAACACGAGGTCCGCTCAATGCGGAGAGCAGTTTGGTGCCCTCCTCGGCGCTAAGTTTTCCGTCCTCGATCATCTTCAAGATTTTCATTCTTTCTTCAGAGCTAGCCATGGCCGCCTCCTTATCCGATATAAACCTGTACCCGTTCGCCGTCCTCGTTGTCATTCACATTGACGATCAGCGGCTCGCCAGATTTGTTTGTTGCATCCAAAATTTGAATAATGTCATCTACATTCGTATTCTGCAATCCATGAATGGTATGCCCAAAGTTCCGCAAAAACCAGGATGCCAGACCCAGCGGCAGGGGAAATCCGAGGGTAATATTCCTTGGACCACCATCGCTGGCATATCGCCGGTCTACATTTACATACAGCCAGCGCATGCCTGGTCCGCCGGCACCAATCACGATCAGCAGAATACCAATAAACAACGGGAATAATAAACAAACCCACCAATAATTCGTCCCAAAACTGTTAATGATCGCATAAATGCCCCAGGCGCTAAAGATCGTTATGATCACGCCACTCCACAATGGGATCATGGCCCAGCGCCGCGCCCGTGCCTTGACCTCTTCAAACTCAGGAGCCGACTCTTCGCTTCGCGCGGGACCAGGGTCAGGCTCCGGCTCAAAGACTTGGATCTCCGCTTCCGGCTGGTCCACTTCGAGGGCACGCATCAAACTCGCAGCCTGCTCTGCTGTGATCTTGCCCTCCTCCACCATTTGCAAAATCTTTCTGCGTTCCTCAGACGACATTACTTGCCTCCTTCCAGGGCCTGGAGCAGCTGCTCTGCCTGTTCGGCGGTGATTTTCTTTTCCTGAAGCATCTTTAAGATTGCCATGCGCTCTTCTTCTGCAACAGGCTCTGACTTCGGAGGAGCTGGCGGAGTGGGCATTCCTTGCGGGCCGAAATCGCCCCATGGACCGGGAGGTGGAGTCCTGCCCCAGCGCCTTGCATGTCGTTCGGCATGGCGCTCGGCCCGCCGCGCAGCTTCATCTGCGTTCCTTGTGGCGCGTGCTGTCGCGGCCTGTACCTGGCGGGAGATCCGCTCGCCAAAGCCGGACCAGTCAAAATTCAATGCAGCAAAGTTTCCAAACTCATCGACTGACTCGGCCGCGTTGGCCTGGTTGGTCAGGCGGACATCCCCGCCCGCGCTCAGCATGATCTTCGCCGAGCCGTTTCCCAGCACAACCTCCCGTTCGGTTGCATCCGGTTCATTCTGAATGCCGGGCCATGCCACGTCGATCTCATCGCCCTGCATCTTGACCGTGGCGTTCGCCGTGGAGGGCAGGACCATCAGGATGTCATCGCCTGCGGTGACCATATACTGGCCATCTTCGCGCGGCTCCAGATAAACCACCACATCCTCCCCGACATTGACCTTGATGTCGCCGCGAGCGCCACGCAGGGCCAGGTCGTCAGCGACCGAGTCGATCAGGATGTTTCCATCGATATCACGAATGGAGATGTCACCGTCGGCACTTTTGATGTAAAGGTTGCCGCGGGCGCCTTTTAGACTAAAGTCAGACCCGACCGCGTCGACAGCCACCGAGCCTGCGTCCCGTATGGATAGATCGCCGCTGATGGCAGAAATCTTGATATCGCCACCGACTCCCCTGATCGCAGCATCGCCGCCGATCGAAGCGAAAGATAAAGTGGATCCCTTCGGGATGCGCAGCGAAACATCGTCGGCACAGGAGAACCGGATCTCGTCACCGTTCTGCTGCAGGGTTAGCTCGTCTTCATCGGCCTTGATCAGCACTTCATTCCCATCCCAGCCCACAACGCTGATATCGCCCCCGACCGAATCGACAATAATCCTTGGAGAACTTCCTACAGAAATCATGCGTGCCATGGCTT
>JBLNAU010000249.1:0-3717 GCA_050259515.1 Syntrophothermus sp. | reverse complement strand
GATCCTGTATGGTTATATTGCGAGCCCGAGCTGACCGAGGATCCAGGCGACGATCCAGTAGACGACCGCTATCGCAATGGCAGCAATGATGGCGCCGCCAAAGCCGTTGACCGTCATGCCCGATACAAACCTGTCGCTGATCATGAGCACGATCGCGGCCACGATCAGGTAGACGATCGTGCCAAGCAATCCTCCGCCCATATTAATTCCCAACGCGCCGAGCAGCCAGTTGACAACTGCTCCAACGATGGCAATCACCACTGCTGCGATGAGGGCAGAGGTAAAGTTTGCAACACTCAGCCCCAGATTCAATCTCGATACGATCATTAGAACGACGGCCGCGACGATAACGGCGACGATGAAACTCAAAATAGCACCCATTTCACATCTCCTTTTTGTAGTTGGACAGAATAGGTTTGCGACACTTAGATTATAGGTATCTAAAATGTCAAAGTCAATAGTAGTAACACAGAACGAAGCGGATGGGTGCGCTTGAATGCACCCGTTTTAGTTACCAGGTCACCTATCTATCGACCGTTTGACCTGCTGGATCCCTTTCCTGGCGGTGATCTTATGAAAATATCAACAGGACTGGACGAATCCACTGCGCTTGGTCCGTTGGTTTTCACTTGCTTCAGGAAAAGGTTTCTTTATGCAGCAGCCTCCTGGGCGCCGAACCCAAGCTGCTGGAAGAGGGCAGGCATTTCGAAATAAACACATCCGTGTTTGATCCAATCATTTTCCAGGTCATAGACGATACAAAGGGAACGCGGACCTCCTTCCCCGTGGCTGGAATACCGGCAAACTCCCCGATATGTTTGCCAACAAAATCTCCCTTGATTTGCCGAGTCAATATGGTGTTTAAAAATCAAGACGGACAATCTATCTGCCCGTCTTGATTGGATATTATTTATGATCTGCGGTTCTGATCCCGATTACCACCTCGACGATCGCCACCGCGGCCGCCTCGATCTCCTCCGCGTCCTCCGCCGCCTGGACGGCCACCACCGCCGCCGGGTTTGCGCTGGTCCTTCTCGCGTGCTTCCTCTGCGGTCCAGCCTTCCAGGACTGCCTGGCGCGAGAGACGGATCTTGCCCTGCGGATCGATATCGGTCACCATGACGGTGATCTCATCGCCCATGCCGACCACATCCTCGACCTTGTTCACGCGCTCGCTGTCGAGCTGGGAGATGTGAACAAGTCCATCCACGCCGGGCAGGATCTCCACAAACGCGCCGAAATCGGCGATGCGGACGACCTTGCCGGTATAGATGTTTCCAATCACTGCACTGTCACCCAGGGATTCCACGCGCTCCTGAGCGATCTTGGCGCCCACAGCATCGGTCGATGCAATATAGACGGTGCCATCTTCCTCGATGTCGATCTTGGTGCCGGTCTCCTCCTGCAGCGAGCGGATGTTCTTGCCGCCGGGGCCAATCAACGCACCGATCTTGTCCACGGGGATCTTGACGGTGATAATGCGCGGAGCAAATTCCTTGAGCTCAGGGCGTGACTCCGGCAGCACTTCCAGCATCTTGTTCATGATGAACATGCGCGCCGTACGCGCCTGCTCGAGCGCTTCCTTCATCATTTGGGCGCTCAGGCCGCTGATCTTGATATCCATCTGCAGGGCGGTAATGCCCTGGGCAGTGCCTGCGACCTTGAAGTCCATGTCGCCGAGGTGATCCTCCGTTCCCTGGATATCGGTCAGGATCTGGTAGCGGCCGCTATCGTCCGTGATGAGACCCATGGCCACACCGGCAACAGGCGCCTTGATCGGTACGCCTGCGTCCATCAGGGCCAGGGTCGAGCCGCAGACCGAGCCCATCGAAGTGGACCCATTGGAGGACAAAGCTTCCGATACCACACGAATGGTGTAGGGGAACGTCTCTTCCGCGGGGATGACCGGCTCGAGCGCGCGTTCCGCCAAAGCGCCATGCCCAATTTCACGGCGGCTCTGCCCGCGCAGAGGCTTGGCCTCGCCGGTGGAGTAGGGCGGGAAGTTGTAATGATGCATGTAGCGCTTGTCCTTGATTGGGCTCAGATTATCGAGCTCCTGCGCCTCGCCCAGCGTACCGAGCGTGGCGAAAGACAGGATCTGCGTCTCACCGCGCGTGAACAGGCCGGAGCCATGTGCACGCGGCGAGGTTCCCACCTCGCACCAGATCGGGCGGATTTCGGTCGGGTTCCGCCCATCGGGACGCTTGCCCAGACTCAGGATGCGATCACGGACGATATCCTGTTCCGCCTGGTCAAAGGCCTCCCGTACGGAAGCAGGCGAAGGCAACTCTTCCGGCAGCACACCGACTGTTCCAGAACCGGTATCCGGGACAGCACAAAGCTCGGCGACAATGGCATCCTTGAGAGTTGTCATTCCGCCATAGAATTCGCTCTTGGTCAGGGGCTTGTCGAGCAACTCGTTCATCGGTCCGCTGACGCGCTCGAAAACCTTCTTCTTCAGCTCAGGGTCTGGAATGGCAAGAACCACTTCACGCTTGGGTTTGCCAACTTCCGCCTGCATCTGGTATTGGATGTCAATCAAGGGCTGGATGGATTTATGTCCCAGCTCCAGCGCGGCCACCATCACATCCTCGGGCACTTCATTTGCCCCGCATTCCACCATCAGGATCGCTTCACGCGTTCCGGCGATGCGCAGGTCAAGATCCGATGCGTCCAGCTCGGCAAAGGTTGGGTTGATCACAAACTCGCCGTTGACGCGTCCGACACGCACAGCGCCAACCGGGCCACCCCACGGGATATCCGAGATCATGATCGCAGCAGATGCAGCGTTGATGGCCAGGATATCAAGCGGGTTCACGCCGTCCGAGGAGAGCGAGAACATGATGACCTGCACTTCATTGCGCATGCCATCCTGAAAGAGCGGTCGCAGGGGACGGTCGGTCAAACGGGCAGTCAGGATCGCCTCCGTGCCCGGGCGTCCTTCCCGGCGGAAGAACGAGCCGGGTATCCGTCCACCGGCATACAGGCGCTCTTCATATTCCACTGAAAGCGGGAAGAAGTCGATTCCTTCGCGCACACCGCCCATGGTGGCTGCCGCAAAGATGATCGACTCTGCGGTGCCGAAAGTCACAGCACCGCCTGCCTGGCCGGCCAGTTTGCCGGTCTCGAAGGTCAGCGTGTGACTTCCGACAGTCGTCGTATATTTTTTTGATTCTGGTTTCATTTTCTCTCCGAGTAGGGCTGACATTCCCCATGAACAGTCCGCGAAGCATGGAATAGACAGGCAATCGAATCAATATTGCGCAGTGTATTCAGCTAAATTTGATGGGCGATGGTCAGCCGTAAATAAGATTCCGCCTGGTCAGGGACTGAAGGGCGGGGACGACGCGAAGCGTCATTCGCGCTATTCAATTCCTGACTGCGGGTTGTTAAATGGGTAAGGGCGACCTGGACGGTCGCCCCTACAAAATACCTATTTGTGGCGCAGGCTCAGGCTCTCGGTAACCGCCAGATAGCGCTGGTAGTCTGACTTGCGCAGATAAGCCAGCATCCTTCGGCGGTGACCTACAAGCTTGAGCAAACCCCGCCGGCAGGACTCATCTTTCTTATTTGCACGAAGATGATCGGTCAGCTGCTGGATACGGCCGGTCAGAATTGCAATCTGCACTTCGGGCGAGCCGGTATCTGCATCATGACGATGATAGTCCGTGATCAGCTTGGTCTTGGCTTCTTTTTGCAGTGGCATGACGTATGCGT
>JBLNAU010000248.1:0-5324 GCA_050259515.1 Syntrophothermus sp. | reverse complement strand
CGGTCCGGTGCGAAGAAGGGGTTGCGCGGCAGGTCATTGGCGTCCAGCCAGTCGCGTCCTTCGCCTGATTTGAGCCATTTGCGCGCCCACTTATCCTGGACGTTCAGCACTTTTTCATCCTCGGCATAATCCTTGCAGGCATCGCCTGCGATCAGGCCCGTCCAGGTATCGATGGGCACACGCCGGATCAGGTCCTGGCTCTTGGGGAGGGGCGGCTGGTCACTGGCGAAATATTCATTGCGTTGCCCGCCCCGGCACTCATTGGACGGCTCGGTCCCGGACGAGGCGCAGATCACTTTTTCGACAATGCCCGGCGGGATGCTGAATGGTGTTGGAGCGTTGTTTGTCACATACGGGACGGCGAACTGCATGAAGGCAGACCAGATCGGGGCGGCACCGGTCAGACCGGTGGTGTTGACCATCGGGGTGTAATCGGCGTTGCCCACCCATACGCCGGTCGTCAGGTCGGGGGTATATCCCAGGGTCCAGTTATCGCGGAAATCGTTGGTGGTACCGGTCTTGGCAGCCACCTGGAACGGGAGGTTGAGCAGCGAGTTCCGGCCGAACATCCACGAGCGCGCTTCGTTGTCCGAAAGGATGGAGGACATCAGGAAGGCGTGTTCCGGGCGAAGGACCTGTTCGCCCTGAGGCGGCTTGTACTCATAAACCACCTTCCCCTGGTAATCCACGATTTTCAGAATCGCAACCGGTGGCATACGCTTGCCGTAGTTGGCGATGGTCGAATAGGCAGAGGTCAGCTGCAGCAGGCTGACATCGCCTCCGCCCAGCGTGAGGGACAAGCCATAGTCCGGGCGGGTGAATGTGGTGATCCCCAGTTTTTCGGCCATGCCGATCATGCCCTCTTTTTGAGGGGTGTTTGGGTCGTCATAGATCCCCACGAAAGCCAGGGTTTTGACCGCCGGTACGTTGAAGGAATTGGAAAGCGCCGTCCGAACCGTGACCGGTCCGTGAAACTTGCCGTCGTAATTGACCGGGCGATAGGGCTCGCGCGTGTCGTTCGGGTCCCCGGAAGGTGGGAACTCGCTGGGAACATCCCAGATCAAAGTGGCGGGCGTCCAGCCTTTTTCGAACGCGGCGAGGTAGTTGATCGGCTTGATGGACGAGCCTGGCTGGCGCGTGGGGCTGTCTGCCATGTTGATCTGGCCGGAGATGGCTTCGTTGTTGAAATCCGGTGAGCCGACCATGGCCAGGATTTCGCCCGTGGAAGGCCGTATGGAAACCAGCGCACCATTGTGGGCGTTCTTGTCAGCCAGCTGTGCAACCTGCTCGGTCACCAACCTTTGGGCCTCATCCTGGAGGGTTGGGTCAAGCGTAGTGTAAACGTTAAAGCCCGAGCGATAAATGGTCTGCGGGTCGTATTGCTTTTCCAGCTGCTCGCGCACAAAGTTCACCCAGTGGGGATATTTCGTGTTGACGTTCGGCGAGTTGAAGACACGTGACTTCATTTCATTCGCCGCGTTTGCAGCCGCGACCTCATCCACGCAGATCGGTACATCGCTGGTGCTGACCTTGATGCAACCATTCGATTTGCTCAGTCCATACATCAGCACCAGTACCTGCTGCTGGCGGGCAAGGGTGACATCCCGGTTGGTGTAAATATCATACACCGAGGGCGATTGCGGCAGACCGGCAAGAAAGGCGGCCTCGGAAAGGGTCAGTTGATTGGCCGCTTTTCCGAAATAGGTCTCAGAGGCAGCCTCGATCCCATAGGCGAGATTCCCGTAGTAGATTTCATTCAGATACAGCTCAAGGATTTGATCCTTGGAATAGCGCCGCGTAATTTCGGCGGCCAGGATGATCTCGCGTCCCTTGCGGGCATAGGTTCGCTCTGCGCGCTCCTCGGGGGAGAGCAATAGGGCACGCGCCAATTGCTGGGTGATCGTGGACGCGCCGCCACCCTGTCCGTTGGTCCGGTAGTTTTCCCACAGGGCTCGGACGATCGCGGCCGGGTCAAAGCCGGGATGATTGTAAAAATCCTTGTCCTCCGTGGCGATAGTCGCCGCGATCAGGGCCGGGGAGATCTTGTCGAGCGGGACGTAGGTGCGGCGTCCCGCGTTGGGATCGAGAATCTCATACAGCACGTTCCCGTTGCGGTCCAGGATGCGCGTGGTCTCGAATTGCGAGGCGCGGTTCTGCAGATCTGCCACGCTGGGCAGGGTGCGCGCGATGGTATAGTAGGAAAACAATAATGCGGAACCCGCCAGCAGCAAAAGGGCGACCGCGCTGAACAATGCGATGATGATCGCCCGCGCAAGACAGCCTGTATATTCCGGCCGCCAGCCCGAGGTGGTCGTTCTGGGACGGGAGGGGGGAGGCGGTGGGGTGGTGGGGCGCTGCAGAGGCGGATTAAGAGGTGGATTGGGCGGCAGCCGGTTCGCGACAGGCGCCTCATTCCTTGGACGACTGGTCGGCTCATACGCGACCGGGGTGACCCGCGTGGCATCCATGTCCACTTCATGGACGCGGCGCGGCAGGGGCATGTTGTCCTGGTCGAGCGGGATGTTTTGCTGCGGGTAGGTTGGATTGATCTTCGGTGCTTGAGCCCTGGTGGTCCCCGTTGGATCTGCGGGCTCTTCGGGTGCGGGTTCCACAGGCAGCTCGGGACGAGTCTCGGCCTCTGAATCCAGTAATCGTTTTATTTGGCGTTTTCTCTCTTCTTCTTCACTTGTCATATCAATTCCGTCTGTTTCGTGCAACGTCTGCGAAGGCCGGGTTCATTCGGCGTGATCCCGATGACCTTCGCAGGGTTCCTATTTGGGTTTGCTCATCATCAGCACGGTCCATTGGCCGCGATGGCAAACCTCCTCCGTTTGATTTTTTACCTCCAGTGTGATCGTCACTGAACCTCCGCCGATACGCGGCAGGGCTTTCACTTCCCTGACCTCGAGCTGGACATAAATGGTGTCGCCAATGAACACAGGCTTGACGAATTTCCATTCATTGACTTCCCGGAACGCGATCACCGTTCCATCGAGGATCCCCGTCTGCCAGGCAAGCCCGGAGGCGATGGACAATCCCAGCAGCCCGTGGGCGACCTGCCTGCCAAACAGGGTGGTCTTGCTGAACTCAGGATCGGTATGGATGCGGTTGTCATCGCCCGAAAGCCTGGCAAAGGTCATGATATCGTCTTCGGTAATGGTCCGCTTTTGCGTGTCTAGCTTCTGGCCGACAAAGAAATCTTCAAAGTATAGTCCCATGGGTAGGCTCCTCGTCTCCTGATTTTGGCCCAGCCGCCTATGCGACCGGCCGGCTTAGAGACTGAATTATACCCTTTGACCTCTTGACCAACTGCCCGTACAATACATCTATGCGTGATTGGTCACTTGCCAAGGGCGATCCATTGAGCCTGATCCTTGCGGCGGATTCACGCCTTTCCATACCTGACTACTTAAACGATCATACCTGGGAATTGATGCTGGGTGGCGGGGAGCCTGGGACCCTCTCGCTGCGAACCACCTATGGTCTGCGGGCGAAATCCATGCGGATCTTCCTGCGCTTTGGCGAAAACGGCAAATCGGTCAGTGACCCATCCGCATTTGCCCTGCCGCCGACCGTCCGGCGTTTTTATCCCAATTTATCGATCGTAGAGTATTCTCCTTTGCCTAACATTGACGCTTCAACCGAGTACTGGGTTCCACAATCCAATGCCATCTGCGGGCGGGTGACGATCGCCAACAAGTCCAATGCCGTGCGGCGGATCCGGCTGGAGGTTTGTGCCCAGCTGGCGCCCATCGATGGGCAGGTTATGACGGCCACCCAGATGCAGCTTGTGAATGTGCTGGCCGGGAAAACCGGCGGATTGATCCCCGTGCTCTTTATGACCGGAGGTCCCGCGCATGGCACCGGCCCTCATCCCTCGCTCTACCTGGACCTGGAGCTTGGGCCGGGAGCCTCACGCCAGCTCACCTGGGCCCAGGCCGCGCTCAATGTTCTGCAGGCCTCCTTCGAGCTGGCCCGCCAGACCGCCGCCCGTCCCTGGGAGGCAGAACGGGCGCGGCTCGAGCTGCTGAATTCGAGCCAGACCATCGACATTCGTACCGGCGACCGGGATTGGGATGCCGCTTTTGCCCTCAGCCAGAGCGCCGCGTTTGGAATGGTGTTCCCACCCAACGAGCACCTGCCGAATCCCTCCGTGGTCTCCGTGCGGGGACCTGACTACGGCTACTCTCCCAAAGGGGACGGCACGGATTACCCGACTTCCTGGAATGGACAGACGCCCTTCGAGGCTTATTACCTTGCCAGTGTGCTGCCGGCCTCTTCGGCTGCCATGGATCTCTTTAAAAATTTTCTCGTCGTCCAGAACGAAGAGGGACTGATCGATGGCAGGCCGTCTCTCTCCGGCCAGCGGGGAAGGTTTCTCGCCGCGCCGATCCTTGCCAGCCTGGCGTGGAAACTCTACGAAAGATCAGACGATACCAGGTTCCTCACGCAGGTATTCCCTCCGCTTTTGAAATTTTTCTGGTCGTGGTTCTCACCCGACTGTGATGAGGACCGAGATGGCCTGCCCCAGTGGCGGCATATCATTCAGACCGGCTTCGACGACAACCCGCTCTTCGATGCCTGGCATGACTGGTCCCTGGGCGTGGACATCACCCAGGTCCACAGCCCGTCGCTCGAATCGATGCTGTATCAGGAGGCAGCCACCCTGATCAAAATGGCGGAGCTGCTCGAGCGGAATGACGCCCTGACCCTTCTTCACGAACAGGCTGCAAAACTGCGGGCTTCCATCGAGTCCATGTGGCAGCCGCGCACAGGCCTGTATCATTATCGTGATCGCGAAACGGGGACGAGTCTCGCAGGCAAGGTGCTGGTCAGGCAGCAGGGACCCGCCACCCTCACACCCAAGATAAAGTTCGAAGAGCCGGTCCGCCTGCTGATCGAAGTGCAGAGTCAAAGTCCGCTGGTGAAACGCCCGGAGATCCGCATCCATCAATTTTCCACCAAACCTGCCGACGAGATCGTCTCCAACAGCGCCTACCAGCGGCGGAATAACGGCTTGATCTATACCACCCAAAAAACCTACTCGCGACTGGCGAAGGTCCTGGTGAAAGGCCTGGAGGAGGGGGATACGGTCGTCATCTCGACGCTGGACTTTACCAGCGAGGATCATACGCTTTTCATGCCGCTCTGGGCCGGTGTCCCGGACGATCAGCATGCCCAGATCATGATCGGGCGCGCCCTGCTGGATGCCAGCCGCTTCAACCGTCCCTATGGCATTCCGGCCTGTCCCGCCTCTCCAGCGGATCAGCCTGAGGCCGAATCCGTTGCCCTGGCAGTCCACCTGCTTTGGAATCAGTTCATTT
>JBLNAU010000247.1:0-3034 GCA_050259515.1 Syntrophothermus sp. | reverse complement strand
GTGCCACCACAAGGCAAAAGGCCGACCCCGCCACCGCCCAGGATAACCTCGGTTTCCGCTGCGTGGGTATGCCGAGCGGCCAAACCAATGAATCCACCCTGGTGACAGTGACACCCACCCGAAGACCTACGGTAACGGCTTCGGCAGGTAACAAAAATGGAAAAGATGGCACACCGACACCATCTCCGCTCGTAAATCCATTAACCCCCACAAGTACACCACTGCCCACACAGACTGTAGGCGGGCCAACGGCCACGAGTACGCCCACCTCCACACCTACGGCTTATGTGCCAACGGACACGGATACGCCCACCTCCACGCCTACGACTTATGTGCCAGCGGACACGGATACACCGACACCTACCCCATATGTGCCAAAGGATACTGACACGCCGACACCTACCTCATCCTATCCGTAAATGTGCCTGGTCAGGGAATGCGCCGGCTCAATGGAAAGTTTGAATCAGCTGTGGAAAGGTATCTTGGTTGATAAAAGAGCCAGCTCGCGATGAGCTGGCTTTCGTGTAAATGGATATGGAGTGGAAAGAGCTGTGAGCCTTATCCAAGAAAAGAAAAATGAATTTCCCTGCTCAAGGGACGATATGATTAAGCACCGGTATCTTTTGCAGGAGGCGTACGATCAAAAAGGACAGAACATAAACGATTGCAACAACCAGGGGAATGCTCCAGATAGGATTCCCGATAAAAGCGTCAAGATGGAGGCCTGGGATCCAACCCTGAAGGATCTCGATGACAAGGACATGCAGGATATAAATCCCAAAGGCGGCCGATGCCAGCAGCCGGGTACCCTCGTGTGCTCCTGGGGATGCGAAGAACGCAGTCCCGGCGAACCATCTCAACAGTAGAAAAGCCGCCGCCGAGGCCAGGATCACAAACAGTCCCGCCAGGTCGTAAAAGAAGGGGTCGAACTTGCCTGCGCTGCGGGTCATTAAATAGGTGCCCAGGATCGTGACCAGGGTGGCTAGGAAAAAAACGATCCCGGATAGAATGACCCTTGAGTGGGTGAGGTTCCATTCTCCCAGTAGATATCCCAAAATAAAGAGACCGACAAATCCCGTGGCAAGAGGCGGCTGGATCCTTATGCTGAAATCCCAGAATTGCCTGGCGAGTGCCAGGATCGGCTGGAAAACCAGCCACAGTCCCACCATGTACCATAAGACCCGCCTGTCCGTATTGGGCCGGATCATTAAGCGCAGGACGGGTAGGATGAGATAGATCCCGAGCAGGGAGTACATGAACCAGAGGTGATAGTAGGCACCGTTTACAAACAACAGATTTTGTACCAGGTGGGGCGTGCAGGTTCCGGGATGATTGCCGCAGTACCAGCCCAGATAGATCAGCGACCAGACCACCAGTGGGATGACCACCTTGAGCAGCCGCTTCTTATAAAATGTGCCCAGACTCTCTGTCCGGGGTAAAAGCAGATAGCCGCTGATCATAAAAAACAGCGGGACACAAATCCGCGCGATCGAGCCATAAATATTGGCGATGAACCAGTCACTGTTCGGGACCGTTCCCCATGCGTTGGTCAGCTGCCCCGAAACGTGAACCGTGATGACGAGAAGGGTGGCAACCACACGGATCAGATCTGCCCAAGGGATGAATTGCTTTTGACCGACCTGAGCATCCATGCCTCTATTTTGTCACAGGAATATAAGAATTGAGTTGGATATCCGGCGAGCCGCTGACCTCTTAACTCACGGTATAATCCTCGCGCAATTAAAATCCAAATTTGAAATCGAATATCTGAAATCCAATATGCCAAAATCCTCCTTCCAGGAAATCATCCTTAAACTACAGGACTTCTGGGCATCGCACGGATGCCTGATCACCCAGCCCTACTATGCCCAGGTGGGCGCTGGGACGTGGAATCCCGCCACGTTCATGCGCGTGCTGGGTCCCGAGCCGTGGAATGTTGCCTACGTGGAGCCGTCGGTCCGCCCCGACGACGGTCGTTACGGCGAAAATCCCAACCGCTTCCAATTGCACTATCAATACCAGGTCATCCTCAAGCCTGACCCGGGCAACCCGCAGGAGCTGTACCTGGAGTCGCTCAAGGCGATCGGCATCGACCCGCGCCAGCATGACATCCGTTTTGTGGAGGATAACTGGGAGCAGGCGGCCATCTCAGCCTGGGGGCTGGGCTGGGAGGTCTGGCTGGATGGGCAGGAGATCACCCAGTTCACCTACTTCCAGCAGATGGGCGGCGTGACGCTCAGTCCCGTTTCAGTGGAGCTGACCTATGGTCTCGAGCGCATCCTGATCGCTCTTAACAATGCCAAGGCGATCTGGGACGAGGAGTGGGGTGCAGGGGTCACCTACGGCGAAATGCGCCGCAAGGAGGAGTATGAACACTCCAAATATTATTACGAGGTCGCGGATGTGGAGCGCGCCCGAAAAATGTACGAGCTCTTCTCTGCCGAGGTGGACAACTGCCTCTCCCAGGGATTGCTCGCTCCCGCATACGATTATGTCTTGAAGTGCTCGCAGGCCTTCAACGTTCTGGATGCGCGCGGCGCGATCAGCGTTGCCGAGCGCCAGGCCTTTTTCCGGCGCATGCGCGAGATGGCGCGCAAGGTGGCCGAATCCTATGAGCAGCAGCGCAAGGAGCTGGAATATCCGTTGTTGAAGGCTGAAACTTCAAAGGTTTCAAAAGTTCTAAGGCCAGCTACCCAACTTGTAAACCCTTCGACAGGCTCAGGGCAGGCTCTTCAACCCTCAAACTTTTTACTCGAGATCGGTGTGGAGGAATTACCTGCCGGCGATGTGGATGTCGCCCGGGAACAGCTCCTCAAGCGCGTCCCCGTGTTGTTGGACGAGCTTCGGCTTGGACATGGTATGGTCCGCGTCCATGCCACGCCGCGGCGGATCGTTGTTTCGGTCAACTCGCTTGCGCCGAGCCAGCCCGACCGCGAGGATCTGGTCAAGGGCCCTCCTGCCGACAAGGCTTTCGATAAGGATGGGATTGCCCTGCCCGCCGCGATGGGTTTCGCCAGGAAGAACGGCGTGGATA
>JBLNAU010000246.1:0-4276 GCA_050259515.1 Syntrophothermus sp. | reverse complement strand
GCGCTGTGGTGGCCGGCCATGTTCCCGGCCCGGCCTGAACTTCCGGTGATGACCCTGCCCGGGCTCGGCACGCCGGATATCCGCGGTCAGCTGGGCGTGGGGACTTTGTTCACCTCTGAAGACGAGGCAAAGAAAAAGACGGCTGTCGTGAAGCTGGTCCCCTCCGGGAAAGATACTTATCAAGCCGAGCTGCCCGGTCCTCAGATGAAGGGCAGGGAGGGCCCGCGCACGCTCAGCCTGCCAATAAGGGTTGAGGTGATCGACTCTCAGACCGCGCGCATAACCATCGATAACCAGCAGGTGGAGCTCCGTCTTGGAGAGTGGAGCTCGATCATCGAGCTGCGCTTCAAGGCCGGGATGCTTTTCAATATCCATGCCATTACACGCTTGATCGCGGTCAGCCTGCAGGGAGCTATGCGCGTGTATACACTGCCGCTCCAGATCCATCCCCTGCATTCCACCTGGCACTATGCGGCTTCGAATTCCTTTTCCAAAAAACTGTGGAAGGATGTGGGTCCTTACCTGACATTGGGATGGCCCCAGGATACGACCGGACTGGAGGAAGGCTGTATCACCGATGAGCAGTTCCTGGAGCTGTGCCAGATGATCTTCGACCGGCGAATCCAGATCCTGTATTACCTGATGAACGATTTCAGGGAGGGGGTCCTGGCCAGCATCTTCGACGACCTCGACCGCATCCAGCATATGTTCTTTCACGACCGGATGGACGTGGTCCAGGACTGGTACAGGCGGCTGGACCGCTTCGTAGGCGATGTGACTCAAAAAGTGGAGAACTGGAGCGGCAGGAACCGCTACCTGATCCTTTCCGATCATGGCTTTAGTGATTTCAGGAAGAAGATCCATTTGAACCGCTGGCTGGTGGATGGTGATTACCTGTGTATGAAAGACGGCGGCGACGACCTGGGCAGTGTGGATTGGAAGAAGACCAGGGCGTATGCCGTTGGGCTGAACAGCCTCTATTTGAATATCTCCGGGCGGGAGGGGCAGGGCTGTGTTCCTGCGGACCAGATCGAGAGCCTGCTTGGAGAGATCGGGAACAAACTCTCAGACTGGAGGGATGCAGACGGCGCTCCCATCATCCAGAAGATCCGCCTCAAGCACGAGACCTTCAACGGTCCATTCACCCGCTTCGGCCCGGACCTGGTGGTGGGCTACGCGCCCGGCAACCGCGCCTCCGCTGAGACCGGTCTCGGCAAAGTCCCTGCCGTGACGATCGAGCCCAACACCGATCATTGGGGTGCCGACCACTGCATCGAAGCGGAGGCGGTGCCCGGGGTGATCTTTGCCAACCGCGACCTGAAGGATTTTGGGACGATCTCCTTCCGGGATATTCCTTTCCTGGCGATCGGGAAGCATCTCGACCAGTCGCACATCAAGCCGCCTTCCCAGGCAGCCGGCGAGGGTCAGAAGGATGTGGAGGAGCGTTTGAAAGGATTGGGATATTTATAATGAGCAGTTTGTTCTCTGGATTTGGGAAACGGGCACACTCCAGGAATGAGCCGGTCATTGTTGTCTCCGGGCTGCCGCGCTCCGGAACATCCATGATGATGAAGATCCTGGCCGAGGGCGGTGTGCCGGTCGTCACCGACGAGCTGCGCAGCGCGGACGCGGACAACCCCAATGGCTATTTCGAGCTCGAGACCGTCAAGCAGATGCCGGCCGGGAACGTTCACTGGCTGGCGAATGCAAAAGGGAAGGCCGTGAAGGTGATCTCGTCCCTTCTGGAATTCCTGCCTCCTGACTATTCCTATCAGGTCATTTTTATGGAGCGAGAGATCCGCGAGATCCTTGCCTCCCAGCGCAAGATGCTCGAGCGGCGCAATGAACAGAACTCAATCGATGATGTTCACATCGAGGAGCAATTCCGCAAACATCTCGCCGTGCTCAAGCCCTGGCTGGCGCGGCAACCTAACATGGAAGTGCTGACAATTAGTTATAATGAGCTTATGTCAAACCCTGAGACCTACTGCCGGCGGGTGATCGAATTTACCTCCTGTGGACCGCTTGCCCTGGACCGCATGCTGAGAGTCCCGAACGGGGAGCTGTACAGGAACCGGGCACCGGGCAGCTAGGCCATCAGAATCTTCAAAACACGAAAGACATCATCAATCAGGAGTAACATCAATGTACAAGCTGGTATTGGTCCGTCACGGACAGAGCACGTGGAATTTGGAAAACCGGTTCACAGGCTGGACCGACGTGGGTCTGACCGACCTGGGAGTCACCGAGGCCCATGAGGCCGGCAAGCTGCTGCGGGAGGGCGGTTATGTGTTCGATGTGGCCTATACTTCGGTGCTCCGCCGCGCCATCCAGACCCTGTGGATCGTGCTGCAGGAGATGAACCTGGAATGGATCCCCGTGGTCAACGCCTGGCAGCTCAATGAGCGTCATTACGGCGCCCTGCAGGGACTCAACAAGGCTGAGACTGCCCAGAAGTTTGGCGAAGCGCAGGTCAAAGTGTGGCGCCGCAGCTATGACACGCCGCCCCCGGCTCTCGAGCTGGAGGACGAGCGCCACCCGCGCTTCGATCCGCGCTATGCCTCGCTGACCCCGGAGCAGCTCCCTGCCACCGAGTCGCTCAAGATCACGCTCGAGCGGGTGCTGCCCTACTGGGACTCCACGCTGGCCCCGGCGATCCGGTCCGGCAAGCGGGTCCTGATCGCGGCCCATGGCAACAGCATCCGGGCGCTGGTAAAATACCTGGATAACGTCTCCGAGGCCGATATCACTGAATTGAACATTCCCACCGGCCTGCCGCTGGTGTACGAGCTGGATGAGGATTTGAAACCCATCAAGAGCTATTACCTGGGGGATCCCGAGGAGGCTGCCAAGAAGGCGGCCGCCGTCGCCAACCAGGCCAAGGTGAAGTAGTATTCAAGAAATCTGGCTGCACTTTGAAAGGCCGCATCCTCCAGGATGCGGCCTTTTTTGTACCATATTCCAGCCGGTCTAGATGTTTCGTAACATCCGCAAAAAGAGTTCGTTCCATATCGGTAGCACTACTTGCAAGTGCGATCAGATAAAAAGGTAATTTAAATTCACATTAGTAAGGAGATGATCATGAAAATCAAAACCCTCGAGGATCTTTTGGCAGATGAATTAAAGGATCTGTACAGCGCAGAGAACCAGATTACAAAGGCTTTACCGAAGATGGCGAAGACCACACAGTCCCGCGAGCTGCGCATGGCGTTTGAGGAGCACCTCAGACAGACCGAGAACCAGATCAAGCGCCTTGAGAAGGCCTGCAGTGAGCTGGGGATCACGCCCAAGGGCAAGAAGTGCGTCGGCATGGAAGGCCTGCTGGAAGAGGGCAAGGAGATCATGACCAATGGCTCCGACCCCAACGCCCTGGAGGCCGGCTTGATCGGTGCCGCCCAGAAAGTGGAGCACTATGAGATCGCATCTTATGGTACCGCGGCGGCTCATGCCCGGCAGCTCGGTTTCAACTCGGTTGCCCAGCTGCTGGATAAGACTCTCGAAGAGGAGAGGATGACCGATGAAAAGCTGACCAAGATCGCCGAGAACCAGGTGAACGTCCAGGCGGCGATGGAGCACTAAGCTTCGTGGATCGGATCAGATAGTGATCCCCGCAGAATTCCATTCCGGCTCGTTGTGAATGAAACTGCGGGGATTTTATTTTGGGAGAAAAGAAAGATGCCACAAAAAACTCAGGAAAAAAAACAACAACGCCCGCCCCAGCACCAGGAGCAACAACCGGGGATGGAATATAAAATGCAGCCGCGCCCGGAAGCCGAGGATGCATCCTACCGCGGCAGCGGCAAGCTTTCCGGGAAGGCAGCCCTGATCACCGGGGGTGACAGCGGGATCGGGCGCGCGGTCGCGATCGCCTTTGCCAAGGAAGGAGCTGATGTTGCCATTGTCTATCTAAATGAGCATAAGGATGCAGAAGAGACAAAAGCCCAGGTGGAGGACGAGGGAAGAACCTGTCTGCTGATGCCCGGGGATATCGGCAGTGAAGAATTTTGCCGGAATGCGGTCCAACAAACAGTTGAGTCGCTGAAGCGGCTGGATATTCTGGTGAATAATGCCGCCGTCCAGTTTCCCCAGGAGAGCATTACGGATATCAGCGCCGATCAGCTTCAGAAGACATTCCAGACCAATATTTTCGCCATGTTCTATCTGGTGAAAGCTGCGCTGCCGCATTTACAGAAGGGCAGTGCGATCATCAATACCACGTCGGTGACAGCCTATCGAGGCAGCCCCACGCTGCTGGATTACTCCTCGACCAAGGGTG